>DATAMA010000028.1:0-10422 GCA_036260765.1 Desulfobacteria bacterium
TAAGGTAGTTATTTTGGGTGCCGGCGGTGCGGCGAAGGCTATTGCCGCGATTCTAGCGCTGCATGGAACAGCGCACCTGACCGTGGCTAACCGGGATCGAAGCAGGGCGGAAAACCTAGTGAAAGAGCTCAAGGATAAGCTTGTCGCTGATCGAGCGTTCACCTGTGAACTGGCGGCAGTCGGCCTCACCGACCGGGAATTGGATCATGCGTTAGCAAACGGTCGGCTAGTTGTCCAAACAACCCCTGTTGGGATGTATCCCCGAATTGAGGCTGAACCGGTCATTGATCCGGGCAGGTTGTCTCCCCGCAACCTTGTCTACGATATAATCTTTAATCCCAGGCAAACCCGGTTCCTGGCGGAAGCAAACAAAAGAGGGTGCAAAACCGCAAACGGGATGGGTATGTTACTGCACCAGGGCGCATTGGCGTTTGAATTATGGACAAAAGAACAGGCCCCTCTGACCGTAATGCGTGACGCACTGGCTGCGGCACAGTGAAGAGGCGTCGCCATGGGGAGCGCGGGATTACCCTGGTTGAGGTCTTGGTGACGTTGGCAATTATCGGTATTATGAGCGCCATGTCAATCGGGATCGGTCCGAGGATGTTGGATAATTATCGCTTGGATAAAGATACGAGGATTTTGGTCTCGAATTTGCGCGAGACCAGGGAAAAGGCTATGGCCGAAAATATGTGGCATGAAGTCAAGCTTTACGAGTCGATTAATGGCTATCAAATTTTGCGCGCCGGACAATTGCTTGAGCAAGTAGAGTTTGACCAGGGTATTACGCTTCAAGGCTATAATGACATCAAGTTCAATCCCAACGGCTCTGTTTCACTTGGCGCAACGATTATCCTGGAGACCAGGAGCGGTAAACAGGCTAAGGTGATCATTGCCCCCGCAGGAAGAGTAAGGATCGAATAGCTTTACAAAACATAAAGGAACGATGAAAGATGCGTTTTTTGACTGCAGGAGAATCACATGGACCAGCCCTTACCGCAATCCTGGAGGGGATTCCGGCGGGTGTTGCCCTGACGGCTCAATCAATTAACACTGAGTTAGCCAGGCGGCAAAAAGGGTACGGCCGCGGCGGCCGGATGCAAATCGAAAAGGATCGGGTTAAAATTCTTTCTGGGGTGAGGGGAGGCCTTACCACGGGTAGCCCGCTAACCCTGATGGTGGAAAATCGGGATTGGCAAAATTGGGAATCGGTAATGTCGCCTCACCCGGATGCGCAGATCCAGGAACGGACGGTTACCCGGCCCCGGCCGGGCCACGCAGATTTGTCCGGCGCCCTAAAGTACAGGCAGACCGATATTCGCAATATCCTGGAAAGAGCAAGCGCCCGGGAAACAACGATGCGGGTGGCGGCCGGCGGTGTCGCGAAAGAATTACTGTATGCCTTGGGAGTGCAGGTATTTGGTCATGTAGTTCGGATCGGGTCAGCCAATTTAGAAACCGAGCCGGAAAAGGACCGTGCTTTTTGGGAACGGGTCGAACAGTCCCCAGTTTCTTGTGGCGATTCTCAGGTTGAACAGCAGATGATTGCTGAAATTGACCGGGCCAAGGCCGTCGGCGAATCGCTTGGCGGCGTATTCGAAATTATCGTCTATGGGTTGCCCCCGGGGCTGGGCAGTCATGTCCAGTGGGACCGCAAGCTTGACGGAAGGCTTTCCCAAGCCGTCATGAGTATTCAGGCCATTAAAGCGGTGGAATTTGGCTTGGGTTTTGCCGCAGCAGGTCTGCCAGGCTCTCAGGTGCACGACGAAATCGCCTATCAGGCAGGTAAAGGGTATTACCATTTGAGCAATCAAGCCGGGGGAATTGAAGGCGGAATGACCAACGGCGAACCGCTCTTGATCAGGGCAGCGATGAAGCCGATTCCTACCCTTTATACCCCGCTTACAAGCGTAGATATGAAAACGAAACAGGCGACAAAAGCCTCTGTGGAGCGTTCAGATACCTGTGCAGTACCGGCTGCCGCTGTAGTCGCTGAGGCTGCGGTAGCCTGGGAACTGGCGAACGCCTTTTTAGAGAAGTTTCCCGGTGACCATTTGGAGGAATTACAGGGAGCGTTGCAAAATTATCTGAAGTATTTACAAACCCGTTAAGCGTAAGAAATTTACAAAGAATCCCCTTTTTAAGGGGATTCTTTGTAAAATGGCAGGAAGAGGTGGAGTATGGGAAATTGGGATTCGCCGCAAAATATTGTCTTAATCGGGTTTATGGGTACCGGTAAGAGCAGTGTCGGTAAAAAGTTGGCTCAACGCCTGGGGCTAAGACTAATTGACACTGATACAGAAATAGAAAGCTCGACCGGCTTGACCATCCCGGAAATTTTTCAGCGGGATGGGGTAGTCCGTTTCCGTTCGGAAGAAAGCCTGGTTGTTAAAAAAGCGGCGAGCTGGCGTGGAGTGGTTATTTCCACCGGGGGAGGGGCGGTCCTCAATCCGGAAAACCTTGCGGTTCTGCGGAGAAGTGGCATCATTGTTACTTTGACAGCCTCCCCGGCGGTAATTTGTGCCCGCACAATCCGTAAGGGCAACCGACCGTTGCTAAAAGACGATAATTCGCCGGAGAAGATTCAAAAACTATTGGCAGAACGGGACTACGCTTACCGGCAGGGTGATCTGATCATCGATACGTCAGATAAATCACTGGATGAGGTCGTGCAAACTATTATCGAATTTCTTGAGGAGAAACGGTATGGAAAAAATTAAGGTAATGCTTGGCGCGGGTTATGACATTTGTATCGGCAACAATATCCTGACGGAACTCGGCACGGCGTTGAAAAAATTCCGCTTATCCCCTAACGCCTTGCTGATTGTCAATACGACTGTCGAGTGTTTATATGGCGATAGGGTGGCTACGGGTTTGGCCGAGGCAGGATTTACAGTGGCGCGCAGCGTGATCCCGGACGGTGAGGAATACAAAACTTTGACCACTGCGGCAAAGTTATACGATGCTGCGGTTGCGGCTAAACTGGACCGGAATTGTCCGGTAATTGCGCTGGGCGGCGGCGTGACCGGAGACTTGGCAGGTTTTGTTGCGGCTACCTATATGCGGGGTTTGCCGTTTGTCCAGGTCCCGACAACGTTGCTTGCGCAGGTGGATAGCAGTATCGGGGGAAAAGTAGCTGTTAACCATCCCAAAGGGAAGAATCTGATCGGCTCCTTCTATCAACCAATCCTGGTTTGGAGTGATACAGAGACCCTAAAGTCTTTGCCGGAGCGGGAACTTCTCACCGGGCTGGCCGAAAATATTAAACACGGCGTTATTGCCGGGCCGGATTTACTTTCCTTTATTTACGCGCACTTGACGCAAATTTTAGCCTCAGACACTGACACCATGATTGAGCTGGTTAAACGATCCTGCCGAGTAAAACAGAATGTTGTTGAGCAGGACGAACAGGAAACCGGGGTACGCGCCATCCTGAACTTCGGTCATACCTTTGGCCATGCTGTTGAAAACGTTACTGGGTATACCGTTTACAGGCACGGTGAGGCGGTAGCCTTAGGTATGGCGGCAGCTAGCCGGTTGGCGCGTCGGATCGGGGTATTAGCTGAAAAAGACGAAAAAGAGATTATCGATTTATTGGTACAGGCCGGTTTACCCTGTGGCGGTACAGGCTTGGATCCGGAGCAACTGGCCCAGGCCTTGGTCTATGATAAAAAGACTGTAGCCGGTAAACTCACGTTTGTGCTCCCGCGTGGCATCGGTAAGGTCGAAATATTTCAGGGTATTGATCACGGGGATGTCCTCTGGGCTTTAAAGACAATTTGCTAACCGATAGTAACAAGTATATATTAGCTAAATATTTTGTAGTTAGTTTTTAACGAAAAACCTTTGCCTTGTTCCGGCAGAGGTTTTTTTTCTTTTCGTAAGTTTTACTTTTTTGTCCCTACCTGTTGCAGTTTAGACCATTCTAGCCAAATCCCGGCTACTTTTGTAGGCGGGATTATTTTATGGCAAGAGTGGTATATAAAGTTCGTTTTCGGTTACTCAAAAAGTGTTTCTGCAGATGCAGGACGAAGTAAGGGTAACCAAGGCGAGAAGTAACGATAAATTCCTTATGGAAAATAAAGGAAACGGGAAATCGCAATCGAAACTATCTCCTGTCTATTTCTGGAGGGAGGGATGCGAGTTGCGAAAATTGAGCATGAAGGAAGTGATAAAGGGAGCCAAAGGCTTTACCTTGGTCGAATTATTGTCCGTACTAATAATTGTAGGAGTTATTTTAGGTATTGCTGTAGCTAATTATCGGCAAACGGTAGGACAGGTAAAAGATCAATCTGATGAGGCAAATATTGAACTTATTCAGGGAGCAGTACGGCAATTTCGCCTGGACACGGGAATCATACCGGAGAATTTATACTATTTAGTAGCTAATCCGGTTGAGGGAATTCCCGGGTGGGATGGCCCCTACCTTAGAGAGATTCCACAAAGCCCGGCTAATAAGCAATATGAAATTAATCCCAGCACGGGGGAGGTGCTGGCAAAGTGAATTGTGAAAAGGGATATGCCCTCCTCGATGTCATTGTCGCAACGCTGATTCTAAGCGTAGCGTTGGGAAGCCTCACTGCCGCATCAACCGGCGGGCGCAAGGCGCTATTGGAGAGCGCATGGAAGACAAAAGCGATCAACCAGGCCCAAAACGAGCTGGAACGGATCAGAGTTCAGGGCTTGACGCAAGCAATCAATAATGGCTTGGTAGACCCCGGCTACACGGTGGAGAAAAGCCCGGAAAGCGGAATTACCCTTAAGATCAACAGCGATTGGGTCAGTGACAGCCCAAATCTATTACGGATTGAGGTTAGAAGCAGTTGGTCCCGCGGCCCGGAGACGGGAACTGTCAGCTTGATAACCTTGCTTACAGGTACGTAGGCCGATGACTGGGAAGCAAAAGGGGTTTACCTTGGTTGAGGTTTTGGCGGCGATGACGATTATGCTGATCGTGGTCGGAAGCGCAGTACAAATGTTGGGTTGGCAGACAAGGTTAATGACCCAAACACGTCGTCAGGTGGATACCCTTCAGTCAGTTCGCGCTGCCGGAACTTTGATTGAGCGCGAAATTAGAGCAGCCAAGAGCGTATCCGCCCCAAACCCGGGAACGTTGCAAATAGTCCAAAACGATGACGAAATTGTCTATTTCTATGTTGCAGACAAGGACTATAACGGTGTTAAAGATGTCTACAGGGAAACGAAAAATGTCCCTGCGCCCATTGCCAGCTTTATTGACAATGTAAACTTTAGCCAAGTCTCGGCCGGGGAATGGGAGGTTACCATATTCGCTAACGAAAACGGGGTGGAGAACACATGGCAGATGATTGTCGCCAAAAGGGCGGAATAATATCCGTGCAAACAGGCAGTGCCACGCTGTTCTGCTTGGTGACGGTTTTGGTGATGCTGCTGTTATCGACAACCTACGTGTCCCTGGCGCAAGCAGAACGGCGGATGACGACCCGGAACATTCAGGCTAGGCAGGCGCTGTACCTGGCGGAAGCTGGAGTAGAGCTTGCCCGTTCAAACCTTGGTTTAAGCACCGGCTGGACTCCTCAGGCCAGCTATGCCCTGGAAACTGGAACCTTTAAACTGACAATTACAACAACAATGGACTCTGGTTATATCGTCTTAAGCGAAGGGGATGCTGGGAATGCAAAACGGAAAATAAAAGTGACCCTTGTGCCCAGCGATAACCCTAAATGGAAAATCGTGTCTTACCAAGAAGACTACAGCCAATAATTATGTAGAAATTAGCAACTTAAGTCGTGATAGGCAGGAATTTATACGGTTACACGCGAATATTCACTCTGAATTATATAGTCAATGGGTGAGCCAAGATGAACGTTGACAACACCAGAAAACGTCTGGGCGAATTATTAATTGAACATGGTTTGGTAACACCGGAACAAGTGCGGGAAGCACAGGCGATTGAGGAGAAGACCGGTGATAAGCTGGGTGCCATTCTGGTTAAGCTTGGCTATTTGACTGAGTTGGACCTAATGGCGGTTCTGGAACTGCAATTGGGTATTCCATTTGTTAATATTGCGCAAACACCGGTTGAGGCTAAGGTAGCCCAATTAATTCCGGAAAGCTTGGCGACACGTTACAAGGTTTTGCCAATCGGGATACGTTCGGACAAACTGGTTCTCGCCATGTCTGATCCGATGAACGTGTTTGTCATTGACGATATTCGAATTTCTACAGGGATGGATATTTACCCGGTACTGGCGACGGAGACTGACATTATGTTGGGAATTAAGCAGTACCTGGGGGTTAAAGAATCCCTGGACAGTTTGATGGAGGACCTTGGCCCTGAGGTCGAGCAGATTGAGGAAGAACAAGAGGAAATTGAGGAAGTAATCGAAGAGGGGCCAATTGTACGATTGGTAAACTCAATGATTGCTCAGGCTGTGGCGAGTGGTGCCAGCGATATTCACGTTGAACCGATGGCAAAGGAAGTTGTCGTGCGCTACCGCATTGACGGAGTCCTGCATAAAGCGATGTCATCACCGCGCCGTACCCAGGCTGCCCTGCTCTCCCGCTTAAAAATCATGTCCAACCTGGATATCGCCGAAAAGCGGCTGCCGCAAGACGGCCGGTTTGCGGTAAAAGTTGAGGGTAAGGAAATCGATATCCGCGTTTCCTCTCTGCCGACGGTACATGGTGAGAAGATCGTGATGCGGATTCTGGATAAGTCAGAAGGGTTACGCCCGTTGGACAAGCTCGGAATGCTGCCGCACATGCTGGAAACCTTTGAGAAGCTGATTGGTGAACCGTATGGAATGCTGCTGATGACCGGTCCAACCGGCAGCGGCAAGACCACAGTACTCTATTCTGCTTTACAGGAACTCAATAACGAAGAAACCAATATTATCACCGTTGAAGACCCGGTTGAATACACGATTGGCGGGATTAATCAAGTCAACGTTAATGTCAAGGCCGGTTTGACTTTTGCCAGCGGGTTGCGCTCCATTTTACGGCAGGATCCCGATGTGGTGATGGTCGGCGAAATCAGAGACGCTGAAACGGCATCAATTGCGATTGGCGCTGCGTTAACCGGGCACTTTGTCCTGTCAACCTTGCATACGAACAGTGCTGCGGCGACGATTAGCCGCTTGATGGATATGGGAATTGAACCATTTTTGATCTCAGCCTCAATCGTAGGTGTTATGGCGCAGCGGCTGGTGCGCAGAATTTGCCCTAACTGTAAAGAGGAATATCAGGTATCACCGATTCTTGCTGAACAGTTACACCTTGAGCATGATACTAGATTTTACCGCGGCAGGGGCTGCCGGTTTTGCAACAATACCGGCTATCAGGGACGGATGCCGGTACAGGAGTTACTTGTTTACAATCAGGAAATTAAGGACTTAATCCTGGCAAGAGCCAGTGCGGACGAAATTGAGAAAGTCGCCATTAAGGCCGGCATGGAGACACTGTGGATGGACGGTTTAGCTAAGGCAAAAGCGGGGCTTACTTCTTTGGAAGAAGTAATGACGGTTGTTTCTATGCACTAAGGGGTGACAACAAGATGTACACAATTGAAAATATCCTCAAAATGGCGTTTGAAAAAAAATCCTCGGACATTCATTTGGCCGTAGTCAGTCCGCCGGCGTTCCGGGTAAATGGGGAGTTAATACCGGCGAACAGCCCGCCGCTTACAGCTGAAGATACCAAAAACCTGGCTTATGCGATGATGAGTGAAGACATCAAGCATAAATTCGAAGCGCATGGCGAAGCGGACTTTTCGTACAGCCTACCGAGTGTTGGCCGTTTCCGGGTGAACGTTTTCCGCCAACGCGGTTCTGTTGGCCTGGTCATCAGGCTGATCCCGTTTAATGTGCCTGCGTTTGAAAGTTTACGGCTGCCGCCGGTGATTCTGGAATTAGCCAAGCTGCCGAAGGGGATGGTCTTGGTTACCGGCCCAACCGGTAGTGGTAAATCGACAACCTTGGCGTCAATGATTGATTATATCAATAACAATCGGCGGGCCCACATTATTACGCTGGAAGATCCCATCGAGTATCTGCACCGCCACAAGAAAAGTATCGTTAACCAACGTGAACTCGGCATCGATACCCAGTCCTTTTCCGCAGCCTTAAGAGCAGTCTTGCGGCAGGACCCGGATGTAATCCTGGTCGGTGAGCTGCGCGACCTGGAGACAATCTCTACAGCGCTTACCGCCGCCGAGACCGGGCACCTGGTCTTTTCCACCTTACATACTAATGATGCGACTCAGACGGTAGACCGGGTAATCGACGTTTTCCCTGCTAACCAGCAACAGCAAATCCGGGTATTATTAGCCGCAGTGTTACAGGGAGTTATTGCCCAGCAGCTATTGCCAAAGGCGGATGGTACCGGACGGGTTGCTGCGATTGAGGTACTGGTGGCCACTGCGGCGATTCGAAACCTCATCCGTGAGGGAAAAACACATCAAATTTATACCGCAATTCAAACCGGCGCTAAATATGGTATGCAGACCATGGACAAGGCGCTGATTGACCTCTATAATTCCGGCTTGATCACCTACGAGGAAGCAGAGCAAAAAATGGTTGATCCGGAGGCGTTGAAAAAGAGCAGCTTCGGCTTCTAAGGAGGTACTGAATGGCAACATTTGTCTATAAAGGATATGACAAAACCGGCAAGTCCATCAACGGTGCCATCGAGGCGGAAAACGAGAAACTGGTTGTTGAGCGTTTACGTCAGGCTGACTATATTGTTACTTCCGTTCAACCCAAGACGGCCGCTTCCGGCGGGTTTCAACTTTCCTTTGGCAACAGTGTTAAGTTGAAGGATGTTGCTGTTTTCAGCCGGCAGTTTGCCATTATGGTTCAATCCGGGATTCCGATGCTCAGGTGTCTGGATATCCTTCATCAACAGCAGGAAAACAAGACGTTTAAAAATGTCCTGGCCCAGGTGAAAAAGAGCGTTGAAGATGGTTCGACCCTGTCCGAATCGTTTGCTGCGCATCCGAAGGTGTTTCCCCAGGTATTTGTGAGCATGATTCGCGCCGGTGAAGTAGGCGGGGTGTTGGATGAGGCGCTGGAACGCCTGGCAGAGCATCTTGATAAAGAACATGAGCTCAAGGAAAAGATCAAATCGGCCACAACGTATCCGAAAGTCATTTTTGTCTTCGCCATTGCGGTTGTGTGCATCTTAGTTACCTTTGTAGTGCCACAGTTTGCTTCAATGTTTCAGAGCTTTGGCAGCAAGCTTCCGGCGATAACCCAATTTGTCCTGGACTTAAGCCACTTCATGCAGAAATACTTCTTGTTCATTATCGCGGCGGGAGCACTGCTGGCTGTTCTTTATGTGCAATACAGTAAAACAC
This sequence comes from Desulfobacteria bacterium, assembly GCA_036260765.1. Classification (GTDB taxonomy): domain Bacteria; phylum Bacillota; class Desulfitobacteriia; order Desulfitobacteriales; family JAJXUE01; genus DATAMA01. Next base: position 9,335 of record DATAMA010000028.1, read on the forward strand.
CGGCAGGACGAAGTAAGATCGATGCGATCAGCCTAAAAATTCCGGTTTTCGGGCCGATGAACTTAAAGATTGCCGTAGCCAGGTTTACCAGGATTCTGGGGACGTTAGTAAGAAGCGGTGTACCAATTCTGCTTGCCCTGGAGGTAACCGAGCAAACTGCCGGCAATGCGGTTGTTGCCAAGGCCATTGCCTCGGCGCGTGACAGCATCAAAGAAGGAGATAGTATCGCCGGTCCGCTGGCAGCTTCCGGTGTATTCCCGCTGATGGTTACCCAGATGATTTCAATTGGTGAGGAAACCGGCGCAATTGAAGCGATGCTCAATCGAATTGCCGATTTCTATGACCGTGAAGTACAAGTTTTAGTTGACAGTCTGATGTCCTTGATTGAACCTTTTATGATTATATTTTTGGCTGTAATTGTCGGGGGAATAATTGCTAGCATTATGCTGCCTATGTTCGACATTTATAGCCAGATACACTAGATAAATTTTGGAGCGACGTATTCTCTACCTGGTTTAATGTTGGGAGGAGGTGCCTGCGCAAAAGTCTACCTGTTTCCGTTCCCTCTATGTTCTGAATATCCGTCTGCCCCGGAAGGACGAATATTCAAAGATGCTTTTGATCCGGGAATATTTTATAGTTTGGAGGGTTCATCATGTTAAAATTGGCTTACGCCCTGCGCAAAGCGCGTAAAGGGCAAAAAGGTTTCACCCTGATTGAACTTATGGTTGTCGTGGTGATCATCGGTATCTTAGCCGCGGTAGCAATTCCGAAAATTGCGGGTATCGTTTATCAGTCAAAAATTAATGCTGACATTGCCAGTGGTAAAACCTTACAGGATGCCGTAGACCGTTATATGCAGCAATCAAATGCTACCACGACCACTCCGTCAAGCATCAATGACTTAGTGCCTGGCTTTATTAACAATGTGCCGACGGCTCAGCAGGACCAAAAACAGGTTGGAAGTTCTAATGCAATTAAGTATGATGGCAACACTGGGACAGTTACGGTATATAACATTCAAGGCGGTACGTCAGGCCCTCAGGTATGGCCTAAATAACTTAAATTTTGCGCTTTAAAGTACTAAG
>DATAMA010000034.1:0-2813 GCA_036260765.1 Desulfobacteria bacterium
CTACAGCAAGACTTTGAATTTGCCGCAAACGGATTTTCCGATGCGGGGTAATCTCCCTAAGCGGGAGCCTGAGATTTTGAAGTTCTGGGAAGAAGAAGACATTTATCATAAGGTCCAGGCCGCGAATGCCGGTAAACAGAAATATATCCTGCATGATGGGCCACCGTATGCCAATGGTGATATTCACCTTGGGCACACCATGAACAAAGTGCTAAAAGACATGATTATTAAATTCAAGTCTATGAATGGATTTGACGCTCCTTACGTACCTGGCTGGGATACGCACGGCTTGCCAATCGAACAGCAGGTAATTAAAAAACTGGGGATTAACCGCAAAGCGGTTAGTGCCGTTGAATTCCGCAAAAAATGTGAGGAATACGCGTTAAAATATGTCAGTATCCAGCGCGAAGAGTTTAAACGCTTAGGCGTGCGGGGTGACTGGGAAAACCCATATTTAACGCTCAGAAAGGAATACGAAGCAGCTCAGATCGGTGTATTCGGCGAAATGGCGAAAAAAGGGTACATTTATAAAGGGTTAAAACCGGTTTATTGGTGCCCGTCCTGTGAAACCGCCCTTGCCGAAGCAGAAATTGAATATGCGGATAAACGCTCAGCCTCAATTTACGTGAAATTTCCGGTTAAGGATTCCCATGGCCTGTTTCCGGAGAACAACGCGTATGTAGTGATTTGGACCACTACCCCATGGACGATTCCGGCTAATGTGGCTATCTCGGTTCATCCGGAGTATGAATATGTGCTTGCTGACTTTGACGGGGAAAAGTGGGTCTTGGCTAAAGACCTGCTGCCTAACTTCCTGGCGGCGACTGAACTACCGCAACCACAGATCATCAAGGAGTTCGCGGGTCGGGAACTTGAACGGGTCGTGTGCAGTCATCCACTGTTTGAACGGGACTCGCTGGTGATTTTAGGAGAACATGTTACGCTGGAAGCAGGTACCGGTTGCGTGCATACTGCGCCTGGTCATGGCGTAGACGACTTCTTGGTCGGCAAAAAGTACGGGCTTGACGTCATCTGCCCGGTGGACAATCAAGGCAGGTTTACTGAACAGGCCGGACCGTTTGCCGGGCTGCACGTGGACAAGGGAAATAAAGAAGTTACCAAGGCGCTTGATGAAAAAGGAATGCTGGTTAAACTGGGCTTTATTCAACACTCCTACCCGCACTGCTGGCGCTGCAAGAACCCAATCTTGTTCAGGGCAACCGAGCAATGGTTTGCATCCGTCGATGGATTCCGGCAAGAAGCATTGGATGAGATCGACCATAAAGTACAGTGGATTCCCGCCTGGGGGCGCGACCGGATCCATAATATGATTGCGGACCGCGGTGACTGGTGCATCTCCCGTCAACGTGTCTGGGGTGTGCCAATTCCGATATTCTACTGTGAACAATGCGGTAAGGAAATCATTAACGACGAAACGATCAAACATTTACAGGGAATCTTCCGCCAGCAGGGCTCAAACGCCTGGTTTGCCTTATCTACCCAAGAGCTTCTTCCGCCCAACTTCAAGTGCAGTTGCGGCAGTGACTCCTTCCGTAAGGAAACTGATATCATGGACGTCTGGTTTGACTCCGGCTCGAGCCATGTCGGTGTGTTAAGGCAGCGAAAAGAGCTTGCCTGGCCGGCTGACCTTTATCTTGAGGGCTCTGATCAACATCGCGGCTGGTTTAACTCTTCACTTTCTACTTCTGTTGCCGTATTCGGGCAAGCGCCTTACAAGGCGGTTTTAACCCACGGTTTCCTAGTCGATGAACAGGGACGAAAAATGTCTAAATCGTTAGGTAACGGTGTTGACCCGCTGAAAGTAATTAAAGACATGGGTGCAGATATTCTGCGCTTTTGGGTGGCTTCCGCTGATTATAAATCAGATGTTGCCGTTTCGCCCAACATCCTGAAACAAATCTCCGAAGCCTATCGGAAAATCCGGAATACAATACGGTATATGCTCGGTAATTTCTATGATTTCGATCCGGCGAAAGATAAGGTCGCTTATACAGAATTAAGTGAACTGGATAAGTGGGCTTTGCTTAAACTGCACCGGCTCACCAAACGCGTGCTTGAGGGATACCGTAATTTTGAGTTTCACGTCGTATTTCACGCTATTCACAACTTCTGTGCGGTAGATATGAGCGCCTTTTATCTTGATATCATCAAAGACCGGCTGTACACTGAAGCCCCGACTTCAATCGGACGGCGGGCGGCTCAAACCGTAATGTATGAAATTTCCGCTGCTCTCGTACGCCTGCTTGCCCCGGTTTTAAGCTTCACGATGGAAGAAGTTTGGGGGTACTTACCGCACCTGGCAGGAGAACCGAATAGCGTTCAGCTTACCACAATGCCAGAAGTTAACGAGGCGTACCTTGATCCAGAACTAGAGGCGAAATGGGATCGAATCTTAAACTTCCGTGATGCCGTGTCCAAGGCCCTGGAGCTGGCTCGGCAGGAAAAAGTCATTGGCCACTCGCTCAATGCCAAGGTTAATATTTTCCCGACGCCAGAACAATATGAATTCTTACAGGCCGTTAAGGATGAATTGGCAACAATTTTGATTGTTTCAGACGTAGAACTGCACGATCCCAGCCAAGACGTTCCGGCTACGGCTGTTGCAGCGGAACAACATCCGGGACTTTACCTGGTAATCGAACAAGCACCAGGCGAAAAATGCGAACGCTGCTGGATGTTCTCGGAGGAGGTCGGTCACAATTCCCAACATCCGGGTCTCTGCCCGCGGTGTACAAGCGTAGTTGAAGAAATGTAAGGCAAAAATGTAATACAAAGCCCGGTATCACTTAAAC
>DATAMA010000060.1:0-15830 GCA_036260765.1 Desulfobacteria bacterium
AGCTAGATTGGCAAACGTGGAATTGAGGAAAGAGCGGTTCGGCGGGGTGATGAGGGTTAGTGGATAAAGTCCATTCGCCGTTTCCGGACCTTCTACCAGCGGAACATGGTGCGGAACGGCTGAGAAACCCTGCTGTACCGCCTTTTCACTGCGAATTTCCGCTTTGCCGGATGGAGTAGAAAAGCCGCCAGCGGCAAATGGTGCTTCCGGTACGTTTACAGGGATAAACCGCTTCCGGCGTAACCCAGCGAAAGTAATTTCTTGTTCATGCCAATAAGCCAAATCCAACGCCTGAGAGGCAATCTGTTCGGCAGAGTCCTCAAAGCAGGCTTCCACGAACCCCATCCTGGCAGCTAGTTCACGAAATACTTCTATATTGGGCTTTGCTTCACCCAATGGGGGGATCACGGGTTCCGCCCATTGCAGGATACAGTGCCAGTAGCTTTTATACAGGTCCTGATGTTCAAGATGAGTGGTAGCCGGAAGGATGATGTCAGCCCAGCGGGCGGTGTCCGTCCAAACTTGTTCGTGTACGACCGTGAAGAGGTCCTCCCGGGCCAGTCCCTGTCGCACAAGCGCTTGTTCCGGTGCGATGACCGCTGGATTGCTGTTGTAAACGTAGAGGGAGTAGACAGGGGGGGCAAGCCTGGTCAAAACTAATCCGAGTTGGTTCATGTTGACGGTACGTGGAGAGGGGGTGGGCCGTAAATCCGGCCTCTGTAACGCTTGTTTGTTAAGAGGAAAGTAACCGTCGTTGCCTTTGATTGCTCCGCCGCCCTGGAAACGCCAGGCACCGACTATTGCCGGCAGGCAGGCGATTGCCCAGGTATTCATCCCGCCGTTGTCGTGATGTTGTAGACCGTTACCAATCCGGATAAAGCTGGGTTTGGTTGTCGCATAGAGCCGAGCCAGTGCCTCAATTCTCGCGGGAGCCAAGCCGGTTAGCGCGGATACCCGTTCAGGGGTGTAATCAGTAGCGGCCCTGGCCAGGTCGGACATTCCGTTAGTGTACTTGTCCGCCCAGGCAGCATCAGTCAGGCCATCCCGAAAAATGATGTGCGCCAAGCCCAGGGCGAGAGAGCCATCAGATCCCGGGAGGATGTGGTAGAAATCGTCAGCCCACTTGGCCGTCCGGTTACGATGAACATCAATTACGACTATTTTTGCTCCTTTGCGCCGCGCCGACTTAGCCAACATTGCCTGATGTAAGTTCGTCTCCAGGGCATTGATTCCCCAAAAAATGATTAGTTTGGCATGTTCACTGTCCAATGGGTTAATTCCCTGGGAAAGGCCGTAGATCAAATTGTAGCCGGCACCTCCGGCGGCGCCGCAAATTGTCCGCTCTAACTGGGTTGCGCCAAGTTTATTAAAGAATCGACGGTCCATGCTGGCCTTGTTTACGATTCCCTCTGTACCGCCATAAGAATAAGGCAGAATCGACTCTGCCCCATGGAGGCGGATTAGCTCCTGCCAACGCTCGACAATCTCAGTTAACGCTTCATCCCAGGAAACACGGGTAAACTTTCCGCTTCCTTTGCTTCCGGTTCGCCGGAGTGGGTAAAGAATCCGATCAGCTCCGTAGACCCGTTCGGGGTAATGCCGGGCCTTGCTGCAAATCACCCCGCGGGTAACCGGATGGTCAGGATCGCCGCTGACTTTGGTGATCTTTCCGTCTTCAAGTTCTACCTTCCAGGCGCAGGTATCCGGGCAATCGTGGGGACAAACTGTATATTTTATGGTCATGACATCACCCTGTATTTAGACAAGTTTTAGCAAACAAAAGATATTTCGTTGTTTGTGTCGTTTTACCTGGTTACTTCAGGACATTTATTTCACTGTCAGCTTCGAAACTACTGATTTTCCACATTCCTTGCGGTTTGTGCAACGTCAATTTGTACAGCTGTTCCACTGGAATACCGTTGCCGAGACTGAACTTATTATTCCCGCAGCCCAGGGAATTCAGATATTTGTCGGCCGCTGTCACAATGCGAAAATGCACATTAAAGATCGCTTCAGCATGGTCAAGGACCCGGTTGAAAACAATGGATACAAACTGGCATCCTTCGTATTTCGTTGTTAGTTTATTGCCTTTGTAATGTTTCAGTGTCCTTTTCTCGTCCTTTTGTTTTAACAGTTCTTTAATATGGTCAACAGTATACAGATGGTATTCAGCCTTCCCATCCAGGTTAGTATAGTCCCGGTTATTTAATCGGGCAGCGAATTCGTCGCAAAGTTTGCGTACGGCTGCAACTTCAGGATTCCTGTCCGCAAGATAGGTTTTTTGTCCATCATCGATCCAGTAGATACTTTGGTCTGGGTTATCAGCAACGTCAGGCTTTGCAGGGGCAAACAAAAACGAAAGAAAAGATAGGGCTTGGTGCCAAAGGTTTTTTCCCATTCAAATCCTCTCTTTCCTGACTGTCAGAACAGACGTGCACACTACATTTTTATTCAGAAACCATGAATTTGGTTTGCAAACGCAGTATAGAACGTAAATTTATATAATTATGGAAATCGAGTTTATTATTGACAGAAAGCGTGTGCACTTTGTATACTTACTAGGTGCTATTAATTTTCGAAAGGTGGTCGTAGTTGATGCAGCCGATGAATAATATGGCCTCGAAGCATGGGGGCAATTCTCTAATTTCAGATTACGACCGGCCGGTGACTGATTGATCAGCACAAAAAACATTTTTGCTTATCGGTCACGGGGTCGTTACGGTTCCGTGACTTTTATGTGGTTGGAGTTGAACGGCTAGAAAGTGGAGATCCATTTCTGCGTTTCAGTCTAATTGTAAGCCATGGAACTTTTTTCGAGAGACAAAGGGTTCCATGGCTTTTATTATTGTTAGAGGAGAAATAATAACGATGTCAAAGATAAATAATTTGCTGCTTCCCTATCGGGGAATGCCTAAGGAAATTTATATTATTTTTCTTGCCAGAATCATCAATGCCCTAGGGTGTTTTGTGATGCCCCTGCTGACGATTATTATGACTCAAAGTATTGGTTTGTCCCCGGAGACATCCGGATTTTACATTAGTCTTACCGGGCTATTGTTCATTCCGGCTACGATAGTTGGCGGCAAGCTGGCCGATCTGATTGGCCGCAAAAAGGTTATCGCTGGGTTTAATGGGTTAGGGATCGTGCTTTATTTGATCGCCGGTTCGCTGGAGCCAACTGTGCATATGGTTTATGTCATTATGGCGGCAGCAGCGGCCATAAGCGCCGCCGGACCGGCACATGATGCCTTGCTGGCGGATTTGACGGTACCGGAAAATCGCAGCGGGGCCTATTCACTCTCCTATATGGGTTGGAATATGGGATTTGCGGTAGGACCGGTAATGGGAGGATTACTCTATAAAGATCATCTTCCCTGGGTGTTTTACGGGGATGCCTTGACGGCATTGCTGGCCCTAATCTTGATTATCACTACCATCAAAGAACCGCGCACTGGGGAACGAATCAAGCAAAGCAGAAAATTGGAGCAATATGAGGAAGGGTCTGTGTTCAGGGTCTTGCTGAAACGGAGGATTCTTCTATATTTTGCGGCGATTATGTTCGGCTATAATTTTGCCTATTCACAGGTGTCGTTTATGCTCCCAATGCAAACAATCCAAAATTTTGGTGAGGATGGCGCTAAGTATTTTGGGTATATAGCTGGGTTTAACGGGCTGGTGGTACTGCTATTTACGCCGATCGTCACCAGGGTGGCCCAAAGAATTCCGATCATTCGCAGAATGGTCTACGGCGGATTATTATATGCGCTGGGTTTAGGGATGCTGGGAGTACTGAATTACCTTGTATTTATTTTTATTTGGGCCTGGGTTTTTACGCTCGGCGAGATTATTTTGGCGATAAGTGTAACCCCATTTATTATTAATCAGACCCCAGCATCCCATCGGGGAAGAATTAGCGCGGTGATCCCGATGATGTTTCATCTCGGCAATACCTTGGGGCCCCTGGGGATGGGAAAGGTTTTGACCGTGCTTAGCCTCGATAACGGATGGCGGTTACTCGGGGTTTCCACCTTGATGTTTTCCATGTTAATGTGGAGGTTGGAACGGCGTGAACAGCGCAGTGAGAATCGCCAATTAACAGGTAGTCAACAGATCTAAAGATCACACAAATAATTTGTCGTCTAGATATCGACAAACAGGAGGTAATTTTCTTGATTCGAATTGGAGTTATTGGCCAGTCCGGTGATGTACGGGCAGAAGTACGGGAATTATCGGCAGAAATCGGTGCGGAAATTGCTAAACGCGGTGCAGTGCTGTTAACCGGCGGTACCAACGGGGTAATGGAACATGTTTCGCGTGGCGCTAAGGGAGCGGGGGGGTTGGTTGTGGGTATTTTACCCGGCGACAGCTTGGACTGTGCCAACGATTATATCGACATTCCGATCACGACCGGTCTTACCTTTGATTATCGCAGTTTAATTCTGGTTCATTCTGCCGATGCGTTGATTATGATAGGCGGCGGGAATGGTACGCTCGGCGAGTTGTCTGCCGCATACTTGAATCGGAAGCCGGTTATTATTGTGGAACCTTCCGGGGGATGGGCTGCAAAAGTGCGGTCAATGGCCCATGAAGGAACGTATCTTGACGAACGAAAAAATATTAAACTGGATTATGCTGCTACTGCGGTTGAAGCGGTCGAATTAGCGTTTAGCCGGATTGAGCAGGGAATAAATGCAGATTAGTATAAACTAATAAATACAAAATCTGACAAATAAGTTTTGCCGAATTCTACCTGTACAAACGCTGGTATACAAGTGTTGACCATGACAAATATTATAAAAGGTCGTCACCAATTATTTTTTAGGAGGGCGGTTTTATGGAAAAAAATCTTAAGGAAGCAATTGACTCAGCTGCCCACAAAAAAGCCGACATGGAAGTAGCCGACGAATTGATGCACTTGCGCAATCAGTTGCAGCAAATGCAGGGTATGTTAAACAGTATGAATATGGGAGCCAGTTCGCAGCAGATGATGGGGCAGAGCCAACCGCCCAAAAACTTTACGCTCAATCAGCAAGGTCAACAAGGTCAGCAAGGCCAGCAGGTAAACCAGTTGCTCGGTCAGATCTCCCAGTTTAGAAACCAGGCGCAGACTCAGCAGCAGCAGGCTTTTCAACAATTGCAGCAATCCATTCAACAAGCTGGTACCGCTTTAAACCAGGCAAATCAATATATCCAATCTACGCAAATTTTAAGCCAAATGAATCAGTTTATCGACCAGGCGCAGCATCAGCTGATGGGTATAGGCCAAGGCCAACAGGGAATGGGCCAACAAATGATGGGTCAGCAAGGTATGGGTCAACAAGGCATGAAGGGTATGCAGCAACAGGGCCAAAACCAGGCGCCATCAGGACAGGGTCAACAAAGTCAAGGGTTTTATCAATAACACCCGCTGGTTTGAATTAAGCCGGGTGTGTTTGTGTACTTTCCAAATCGGTAATAGATGATGCGAAACCCCACTTTATTGTGGGGTTTCGTTATAGGTGACAGCATCAGAAAATAAATAAGATAAAATGAGAAAGCGAAAAATAAAATATACTGATAGGAAAGGAGTAAGCAAGGGTGAGGAAGATCCTGTTTTTACCTTTTTTACAGATTCCAACCGGACACCACCAGGTAGCGGATGCCCTTGCTCACTCATTGCAAAAAAGACTTCTGGCAACTTCCTTAAAAAAGGTTGACTTCTTAAGTTATATTGACGAACGAATTGAGAGGATAGTAACTAGTACATATCTCAAATGGATCGGTTATTCTCCGCAAACCTATGACTGGGTATACCGGTCGTTCCTGTATTCGGCGAGTAGGCCCAAACGCTCACTCCAGTCAAAAAGTTTGCTCCAAAACAAGATGCTAATGCTGCTTGAGGAGGAACACCCCGATTTAGTTGTCTGTACGCAAGCCTATCCATCATATATTATCGACACTTTAAAAGAACAAGGAAAACTCACTATTCCTGTAATTAACGTTTATACCGACTTTTTTATTAATCGAATTTGGGGCCTTAAAGCGATTGACTATCACTTTGTACCTGATTCCACCTTAAAGAATTATTTGTTTAATTATTTGCAGATTCCCCGCGAAAAAATAGTTGTTACCGGTATTCCGATCGATGAAAGATTTACTTTTTCGCCAAGAACAAAGCTGAAAGGCCCGCCATATCGGATTTTGATTTCCGGAGGTAATGGTGGCATGGGCAACATTCTAAACCTTTTGGCGACACTTAACGGTGCCCCCCGGTTTAACTACCTTGTCCTTTGCGGATATAACTATAAACTGTTTGAGCAAATTACCGCACTTAAACGAGGGGACCTCTTCCCGCTTTCCTACATTTCCTCACGGGAGGAGATGAATAGTTTGTATGATCGGGTTGACGCGATTATCACTAAACCCGGCGGTGTAACAATTAGCGAAGCCTTATACAAGAAACTGCCAATTTTCGTTCATTACGCGCTGCCTGGCCAGGAAGAAATAAATTTAAAGTATTTAAAGGCAAACGGGTTTGTCCATGAGCTTAACAGCCAGAGTCCGGTGGAGGAGCAGCTCTGGGACGTGTTAAATGATCAGGCCAGGTTATCCAGTTGGGATAAGCGAGTAGAGGATTATCGATTGCATTTGGAAAAACCGGCATGGCAAAAGATTTGTGAATTGAGTGAAACGGTAGGCCGCAATTATTGGTGATTGCGGCTTTAACTTTGTCAATGTCAACCTAAGTTTAACCTGCGGCCGCTGGCTAAATTTGCTTTAATCTGGGTGAACACGGAAGGGGATACTTATTAATACTAATATGGTTGACTCTGGGAATCGATTTAGAGTAAAATTGAAGTGGCCATAGACAGGTTAAGTTTGTCTGGAGCTATTAGAAAAATATAAGGGGAGGAAAGACTTGTGATTAAAAAAACCCTGCATCTATTTGTTCTACTGATGCTCTTAGCCTCATCGTTCCTCAGTGGTTGTGCCAGCTCAAACTCTGCAACATCTGGAGCGGTGAAACCCGCTAATCCTGACCTGATATTAGCTACTACAACGAGTACCCAGGACAGCGGCCTGCTTGACGTGTTGATCCCTGCCTTTGAGAAGAAAACGGGCTATAAGGTAAAAACGCTGGCAGTTGGTACTGGCGCAGCCCTTACCTATGGGAAAAAAGGGGAAGCAGATGTTCTTCTGGTACATGCTCCGAAGGATGAACAAAAGCTGGTTGACAGCAATATTTTAGTTAATTATAACTTGGTTATGCACAATGACTTTATCGTTGTAGGCCCAGCCAATGACCCGGCAAATGTTAAGAATAGTACCAGTGTTCAAGCTGCATTTAAGGCTATTGCCGCCAATAAGTCGGTATTCATTTCCCGTGGCGATGATTCAGGTACGGATAAGATGGAAAAATCACTTTGGAAAAGCGTCGATATTAAGCCTGCCGGTTCCTGGTATCAGGAAAGCGGCTCAGGTATGGGCCAGACCCTTAATATTGCCTCGGATAAACAGGGATACACACTAACCGACCGGGCCACTTTTCTTGCTAATCAGAAGAATTTGAAACTGGAAGTCGTAAGAGAAGGGGATAAGTCTCTGTTAAATATTTACCACGTCGCTCAGGTCAACGCGGATAAGTTCCCGAAGGTTAATAAAGAGGGAGCCAAAGCATTTGTCGACTTTATGCTTAGCCAGGAAACTCAAAAAATGATTGACGATTTCGGCAAGGACAAATATAATCAACAACTATTTTTTGCAGATGCTGGCAAAAGTGTCGATCAGCTCGGCAAGTGATTTTTAGACCTTTATTCCTGAACTGGCCTAAGGGAGTAACGTTATGGATTTAATCTGGCAGGGAATCTTACAGGCGGTTCGAATGTTGGTAACCGGTGATCCGGACGTGTTGCAGATTACACTCCGAACACTGCAGGTTTCCGGCACGGCGACATTAATCAGTATTTTACTAGGGGTTCCGCTCGGAACCCTTTTAGCATTGGCCAAGTTTCCTGCCCGCCGCTTTATCCTGAGTATTGTAAATACCAGTATGGGATTCCCCCCCGTGGTCGTCGGGCTTTGGGTGACGATATTCCTGTGGCGCTCCGGACCGTTTGGCTTTTTCAATATTCTTTATACCCCTGCTGCGGTGATCATTGCCCAAACAATTATTGCTACCCCCGTGGTAATGGGTTTAACTAGTGCTGCAATGCAGCAAATTAATCCGAAATTACGACTGCAGATCCGGGCACTCGGCGCTACAAACCGTCAATATTTGTGGTTGATGCTCAAAGAAATTCGCTTTTCACTTCTGGCAGCAGTTATTGCGGGGTTCGGTGCGGTGATATCTGAAGTCGGCGCTTCGATGATGGTAGGGGGCAATATTAAAGGCCAAACCCGTGTGCTCACGACCGCAACGGTTCTAGAAGTATCCAAGGGCAATTTTGATACGGCAATTGCCCTGAGTATCATCTTGTCCCTCCTTGCCTATTTAGCCACCCTATGGCTTACTATGTTACAGCAAAAAAGACAGGGGGGGGTAAATGAAAATATGCTGATTGCCCGTGAAATAAGCTGGACAGTGGCCGATAAGAACATCCTGCAAAAAGTAAACCTTGAGTTGCAGCAGGGAGAGATTGTCGGACTGGTTGGACCGAACGGTTCCGGCAAAAGCAGTCTGTTAAAGGTGCTGGCATTTCTACAGAAACCTACGACCGGCAAGCTGTTCTTTCAAGGGGAGGAGGTTACGGACCCTCCTCCCCTGAATATTCGGCGCAGGATAGCAATAGTATTTCAGGAACCGTTACTACTAAATGCCAGCGTTTATGAGAATGTTGCTGTCGGTTTGAAAATCCGTGGCATGTCCGGGACTAAAATTGCCAGCAGCGTAGAGCATTGGCTTGAGCAATTTGGCGTTGCACACTTAAGCAAAGACCGGTCGCACTATTTATCAGGCGGGGAAGCACAACGGGTTAGCTTGGCCCGTGCCTTCGCGCTCGAACCGGATCTTCTTTTGCTCGACGAACCATTCAGTGCTTTAGATACTCCGACAAAATCAGAGTTGCTTACTGATTTGAATAACGTCTTTCACAAAACGAAAACCACTGCCGTCGTAGTCAGTCACGACTTCCATGATATTGAGTGCTTAACTAAGCGGGCTGTGATGATGGTCGGCGGTAGTATTACCGCGAATGGTTGTCCACGTGACCTGCGTGCATGTTCATTTGGTGTCAGGCACGAAATGAACAAATGACTAATTCAAACCTGACACTAAACGAACAAATGACTAATTCAAGCCTGACACTAAGTGAAAATGATTAGGGCGATTGAGGTGGAGACGTATTTGCCGATTTTTAGGCGTAAGCAATAGGGCAATTCATTCTGGCGTTCAGGAATGTGAATGAACGATTCGATTGGACCGTAGCCGATTGAATAGTCTACTTCAATGCGATAGCCGCGTGAACTTAATTCGTAAACAATTTCCTCGATATCTGACTTTCGATATATTACGGTCGGGCCGTCTGTAATTGTCCGGTGTTCTGAAGACAGATTATATTCTGTCGTATGAACCGCGACACCTCCGGGTTTTAAGCAGTTCATTTGTTCCAATATAAATCTGCGGCCTAACTCGAGGGAGCCCAGATGCTCCAGACTACAGGAAGACCAAGTAAAATCATATTGCCCAAAGTGTTTTGGATTAATCCTGTTCATGTCCATAAATTCATAACTTACTAGTTCCGTAAATTTGTGGGGGGCGCACAGCCCGTACGCATTTAACTTTGCCTTGGAAACAGCGTGTTCCCCGCTCCAACCACGTTCGTCAGCTGATTGAGGGTCTAAATCAGTGGCGACCAGCGTACAACCATTGGCCGCAAAGGCCTCTATCAGCGGTTCTTTCCCAACACCGAAGCCAAGCCCTTTTTTGTCACTGACCAATAGACCCCGTTCGAGCAGGGCCTGATAGATATAGCACCACTCCCAATTTTTTCGGCGGTAAACATTACCGGTACTTCCCAGGTTTAAATGGTACATTGCCGATGTAAACCAGGCCTGGTCAAAGTCTGCTTGCTTGCACAGTGCGGATTTCAGCATTTTTATCCCCCTCAACACCTTATGCCACAAAAGTAAATGGAACCACCTGTTCTCTGGAAACATAGAATACATTGTGGGGCAAGGACAATCAGTTCTTTACGCTACCGGATAGTGTTACTTTGGGAGGCCTCCGGGTGAAAATTATTAGCAAAGAGAATGTCTTGGCAGTGATCAAGGATCAGCAAGAAAAGGGTTATCACATTGACCCTAAGGTAGAGCTGGCCACAGCGGGGGCAAAGGCCTTATTTTCCTTGACCATTGACGATCAGCAAACGTTATTGTCCTTAGTTATGGCCAATAACAGCGGGCATCGCTTTCTGACACCCAAGAAGCAAGCAAGAACGTTGCTAGCCGTAACGGAAAGGTTATTAGAAAATAATTTGCATTTATCAGACTTGGCACACGGAAACGTCGATGAAGAATACAATCCTGTCTGGTTTCGGCCCTGCGTAGAAATAGACGCTCAGTTTGATTATGAGCGTTTTGGTTGGGTTTATTTAACTTTCCCGGCTAAGCACCACCTGAAATATTCACCCGGCGGAACGTTTCGGATCTATGACGGCAACCGCAAATGTTTAGTTTTAGGCAAGCGATTGTTAGCTGGGGAAACCAGCTATAAAAAAATTCCGGCCTTGTTAATTGTGCCGAAACCTTTCTATTAAACCGATATGCTTTTTGCCAACCGGAGGTGATGTGTATGGAAAGTGATCAATCCCATGATGGAGAAGCAGAAAAATTGGGGGGTTGTCCATACCATACGGAGAGACCGGGGCAGCCTCCTGACGGGGGGAAGGCTGATGATCACCGCTTACTGTTCAATTAATGACCAGCTTGTCGAAACCGATACATACACGCAAAAAGGTGGTTGGATCGACCTGGTCAATCCTGCTTCGGAAGAAGTAAAGGCACTGGAACAAGCTACCGGTGTCTATAATGATTTCCTGCGCTATCCGTTAGACGACGAGGAGCGGCCGCGGATCGAAACAGAAAATGCTCAGATCATGGTAATCATTCATATCCCGACCGTACATCCAAAGACCGTAATGTATGACACTGTTCCACTTGGCATTATCATCACAGACGATCACATCGTGACAATTTGCCTGGAAAAGGCCGAAGTGTTAAACGACTTTTCCCTGGGAAAGATTAAGGGCATGGCCACGTTTAAAAGAACTCGTTTCCTGCTCCAAATCCTCTATAAAAACGCCAGCCTTTACCTTAAATATCTGCGGCAAATTGAAAAGAAAATGAACGAAATTGAACTGGAACTACACAAGTCGATGAAGAACCAAGAGTTGATTACCCTGCTGAACCTGCAAAAAGGTTTGGTTTACTTTACTACATCCCTTAAATCCAATGAAAAGGTATTGGAAAAGCTACTGCGGGGCAAATCGATCAAGATGTACGAAGAAGATGAGGAATTACTGGAAGACGTCATCGTGGAAATTAAACAGGCGGTTGACATGGCGGAAACCTATAGTAATATTTCCAGCAGCATGATGGATGCTTTTGCTTCCATTATCTCCAACAACTTAAACATGGTGATGAAATTCCTGGCGGCAATTACCATTATTCTGGCATTACCGACGATGGTGGCGAGCTTTTTCGGTATGAACGTAGCGCTTCCGTTTCAACAGTCACCGTTTGGGTTTGCAGTGGTCGTTGGGATTTCCGTTTTATTTTCAGCAGTTGCAACGATGTACTTGGCTAAAAGGGATATGTTTTAGGCTTACTGGGAAGCTGAACGGTTATATACAATTTGCCCATCGATCATGGTCAGCATCACCTTGGTGTTAAGATCGAGCGGTTGACCATCGAATACAACTAAATCGGCGTCATAGCCGATTGCAATTTTCCCGATCACCTGGTCGCATTCCAAAATCTCCGCGGGGTGGACGGTGATACAGTTTATTGCTTCCACCGGGTCGAGCCCTTCGGCCACGGCCAACGCAGCTACCGTTCGTAACTGATCGATAGAATTATACGGATGGTCTGTTATCAGGGCTGTTTTGATACCGGCTTCCGTCAGGACGACAACAGAACCGTAGTTCCTGCTTTTTAGTTCCATTTTGATCCGCGGCGTAAGCATTGGACCAAAGGCCACGGCGATATCCTTTTCCTTCAGGTAATCCTTGACTAGGTGGGCCTCTGTACCATGTTCAATGACAAGTTTGTGGATATTAAATTCTTCGGCAAGCCGTACTGCGGTAACGATATCATCGGCACGGTGTGCGTGAACACGGAGAGAGATTTTACCTTCTAGGACCGGAACTACCGCCTCCAACCGGATATCGCGCTCTTCAATTTTGCCAGCGTTTTTGCGCTCGCTATAATCCTGTGCCCGCATCAACAGCTCTCTGATCAGGGAAGCAGTCCCCATTCTGGTAACCGGGCAGCCATTATCAATCCCATAAGTGCTTAGGGGATTTTCCCCTAAGGCTAACTTCAGCCCAACCGGGTTGCGCAAAATCATTTTGTCGATGATTTTCCCATGCGTTTTTAAGGCGGCACTGAGCCCGCCAACTGCATTGTTGCTGCCTGGTCCGCTCATAACAGTGGTAACCCCTGATTTAATGGCGTCTTCGAAGGCGATATCCAGTGGATTGATAGCATCAATTCCACGTAAATGCGGCGTTACCGGGTCGGAAGTTTCATTGTTGTCAATGCCGATTTTACCCGTGGCTTCTTCGATAATGCCCAGATGAGTATGCGCATCGATCAAGCCGGGTAAGAGATAGTTTTCTTGTAAATCGAGTATGGTGGTGTTTTTTGTCTCTGGAGTTAGTTTATCGGCAATTTGCTCGATTTTGCCGTTGCGAATAAAAATATCCTGTTTATTAACGAAGCCGTTTTGTGGATTGCTGATTAGACAATTTTTTAACAGTGTTGGTTGCACTAAAGTCACCCCACGGCTTTGAATCCACTCTTGTTAAATTCCGTTACATACCAGGTTCTCGGCAAATTCTCTCAATTCTCGTGAGTCAGTAGAGATAATCGCGTTAATCCTACGGGTTATCGAGAAGTATTCAGCGACCAAAGCCCTGTAAGGCAGTGAATCAGTTTCCAATATTTCTGCCCCCTTAATTCTAAGGGTATTATCCCCACGGTATCCTTAGACAAACAAGTTAATTTGTACCATCTTTTCTAAAAAAGCACCGCTTCTTAGGTGATTTGCCTAAAAAGCGGTGCTTGTCTTTATCTGCATTGGGCTAACATCGGTCTCTGTTAGATCATTATTCCCCGTCATTGTCCGGTAATTTTGCAGCGATAGTACTTTGTACCAAAGCAGTCAAATCCTGCCCCTTTGGTAGGGCAGCAGGGTAAATTGGTTCGGAAACATACACTGTCACTTCGCTCGGCGTAATCCGGAATTTTTGATTACCTTCAAGTATTTTGTACGAATCTACGATGGTGACCGGTACGATCGGTACATTCGCCCGTTCGGCAAGGCTCAAGCTTCCCCGCTTAAAATCACCCATCCTGCTGCCTCTGCTTCGGGTGCCCTCCGGGAAAATAACCAGTGAATTGCCCGCCTTCAGGATTTCTACGCCCTTGCGCATGGTTAATACTGACTGGCGGAGATTTTTCCGATCAAGAAAAACGCTGTGCATTTTATACATCCACGTTCTTACCAGTGGAATTTTATGCAATTCAATCTTAGCGACAAAACCTTTGGCCCGGGGTATATAGCCCAACATCAGGGCAATGTCAAAATTGCTTTGGTGATTGGATACAAACAATACGGCCCCATCGGAGGGAACCAAATCAGCGCCAATAACGTTGACCGTGCTGCCGGTAGCCCTAAACGTCGAACGTGACCAGTTTCGGCCTACTGCAGCGATGCGTTCTTCCTGTCCTTCCCGCATCCCTAGTGCGCCCAAAATATAAACAATCAGTAGATCATACGCCGTGAACAAGGTACGCAAAACTAAAAACAACGTCCACAGAATCGTTCTGAACAAAAAAATAACCTCCTTTGTTATCTTAATGAATTCGACCTGGAGGCAAAAACTCCTGTTCTGTGCCGAAAAATGCAGGTATTTTGACTTTTGCGACGAATCATATTAGAGTTTTATCGCATTGACGGGGAATTATAAGATTGGATCTAAGGATTGAACCCGGGGTTCAAATCGGCTAGTACCGTGTAGGGATGGAGATTAGGGAGACATATGGGTGAACGCATTGTTTAACAATTTGTTGAGCTTGGATGGTGTGTTGTACCACCTAATTAATCGTGACCTTCAGAACAGGGCCTTCGATTTAATAATGCCGCTAATCACAGATCTTGGGTCCGGCGGAGCAGTTTGGTTGGTGATTTTATTTTTCTGTGCCGTGTTCGGTAAAGGAACGGGTAGAAAAATAGCTTTTCTGGGTACGGTGGCTTTGATTGGAAGTTGGTTCGTATCAGATGTGCTGCTAAAGGAGTTATTCGCCAGGCCCAGGCCGTTTTTACATTTTCCTGATGCACGAGTGCTTGGTGCTCGTCCCGACCAGTTCTCGTTTCCTTCCGGACACACAACGACATCATTTGCCACAGCAACCGCTATCTTGGGCAAAAGTCGTCGCTGGGGTGGATTAGCTTTGTTCTTGGCAGCCTTAATCGGTTTTTCACGCGTTTATGTTGGGGTACATTATCCACTCGATGTAGCTGGCGGTATTTTGGTCGGCTGTACAGTAGGGTGGCTAAGCTTGCGGAACGAAGCGTTCCTGGATCAAGCGGTTGTGCGGGTAAGCAAGTTGCTGAAAATCAGGAGAACGGCGCCTGCCAAATCGCGAAATCGAGATAGACAATAGTTCCCAAAAAACCTGCGTACAGGGGGACACGTTTTGAAGGAACTGGCATTTCATCTTATCGCTACGTATAAATACGTCGGCCTTTTTTTAAGTCTGGCGTTAGGGTTGCTGGGTATTCCAATTCCGGATGAAACCATCATGACTTTTGTTGGTTTTCTGGTCTACCGGCAGAAGTTAAGCCTATTGTTGACCGTTTTGGTGTCGATTTTTGGCAGCTTAAGCGGGATGAGTTTGAGCTTTGTGATTGGACGAAAGATTGGCTATCGTTTTTTGGCTAAGTTCGGCGCATACATTCATCTCACTCCGGCGAAACTGGAAAAACATAAAGGCTGGTTTGACCGATATGGCGCCCGGTCGATCGTGATTGGCTATTTTGTCCCGGGAGTCCGGCATGTTACGGCTTATTTGGCGGGTATAACCGATGTTCCCTATAGTCGTTTTATCTCAATTGCCGCTGTGGGCGCCGCTACCTGGGTCGTAACATTTGTGACCTTGGGGATGATAGTAGGGAAGGACTGGTTCAAAGTTGGCCTGATGGTACATCGTTATTTTTGGTACTTGTTGTTTGTTGTATTGGTAGCCGCAGCCGTGATCAGCTTGGTACAAAGAAAACACAAGCCAGAGCGTAGCTGAAAAAATACTGTATTTTTAGCAAAATGGTTATTGCCAGAATCTGCTGTAGATGCTAAGATAGTCGCAGAAAATAATATATTTTGATGCAACGGCGCATCCTGAATATAGAGGTTCAGCTGCGCTTTTCTATTGTTTTCCATTAAGTTACATTATTGTAATAAATTTTCCCTAAATAAAAACGCCAGAGAGGAGAAAACTTATGACCAAGTGTTTAACTGAAAAAGGGCTTACTGATTTGTTTGGTTCAAATGTATTTAGTGCAGCAGTTATGCAAGAACGTTTACCGAAACAAACCTATAAAGCTCTAAAACGTACGATTGCCGAGGGGGCTC
>DATAMA010000063.1:0-3228 GCA_036260765.1 Desulfobacteria bacterium
ATTCTCACATACTGCGGATTGAGGATTCCGGTGTATTCCAA
Source organism: Desulfobacteria bacterium (assembly GCA_036260765.1). Lineage (GTDB taxonomy): Bacteria > Bacillota > Desulfitobacteriia > Desulfitobacteriales > JAJXUE01 > DATAMA01. Next base: position 42 of record DATAMA010000063.1, read on the forward strand.
GCCGGCCTGCTCAATCGCCTTCTTCCAGCCCTCAAACGACAGCGGATGCACGTTGGGCCCGTAATAAGCCTGCAATTGCTGATCCACTTCCGACGGTAGCTCCTTGACAATTGACATCTCCAGATCAGCAAGCCGGCCGCCCGGTTTTAACACCCGATAAACATGGCGATAGACCTTGACCTTGTCCAGAAATACGGTTAGAGACTCAGCAAGTACCAGGTCAAAGGTATTAGCCGGAAATGGCAGGGCGAAAATATCTGCCGTCTGAAACTGAACAAGATCACCCAGCCGCTCCTTTTCCGCGCGCTCTTTCGCCCGTTCAATCATCACCGGGTGGATATCAATGCCAATCACTTTGCAGCCAATCGCTTTTGCCAGGAAGCAAGCGGTAAGCCCGGTACCGCAGCCGACATCGAGTACATAATCTGTCTGTTTCACATCGAGCAGCTGTAAATTTTGTTTTGTGGCAATAAAGCCGCCGGGATGCGAGCTGCCGACACCCAAAAAGGCGATCAGCTCGAAGTAGTTCATCTCCTCAATCTCTTTAACGGGCTTTGCCTGCAAGCCAAACCCTCCCTCCACAGGTTTATTGGTATTATATTCCTGTGAAGCAACTATTGACCGTCGGCAAGTCCCTAATACTCAAGCCCAAGGTCATCGAGCATTGCCAGATCCGCAGCCTTGCCTTGCCCTTTGGTCGTAAGGTAATTGCCGATCAGCATGCCGTTGACCCCGGCAATCAGGCCCAAAGGCTGCAGGCTGCGGAGGTTTGCTTCGCGCCCGCCGGATAACCGAATGATCTGGTGTGGCAACACAAAGCGGAACGTGGCCAGGTTCTTGATAATCTCGTGCGGGGACAGCCGCTTCATCCCGGCCAGCGGGGTTCCCTGAATAGGATTAAGAATATTTAGGGAAACAGTCTCCACCGCCAATTTCTTCAGAGCAAAGGCCAACTCGACCCTTTGCGCCGGGCTTTCACCCATACCCAGAATGCCGCCGCAGCAAACTTCCATCCCCGTTTGTTTTACCGCTTTGATCGTCGCTTCCCGCTCGGCGTATGTATGCGTTTTAACAATCTGCGGGAAAAAACTTGCCGCCGTTTCCAAATTGTGATTGTACCGGGTCACGCCGGCTTCCTTCAACGCCTGCGCTTCCGCTTCGCCAATCACTCCTAAACAGGCGCACAAGGGGATGGTCAACTCCCGGCGCAAGCGTCGATATATCCGGAGGATCTTTTGAAATTCCGGGTCGTTTAGCTGATAACCCCTGCCGCTGGTGACGATGTCAAAGTGATGGGAACCGGACCTTTCAATTTCCTTAGCCTTGGCCACAATACTCGCTTCATCAAAATTCGTTTCAACTTTCAGGCCTGTAGCATGATGTGCCGATTGAGCGCAGAACGCGCAATTTTCCCGGCAGCCCCCGGTTCTGGCACTGGTAATCGAACACAGGTCAACCCGCCCCCCACAGAAGGCTGCTCTTATCTTTCCGGCATAGGCCATCAGGATATAGACATCCGCCCCTTCGGCCTTTTCCAGGGATAACGCCTCCTCACGGCTTATTTCCCCGCCTTGAAGTACTTTTTCCGCCAGTTCAGCGATCAATCGATGCATCAGACTTCTCCTCCATTATGTACAATTTTTTATCAATTTCCTGATTTAACAGTGCGTGTACGCCAAACCCATTATAGAAGGGGCCTCGGCGCAATGTCAACCTATCGTAATCAGTTGGTTTACAATATTAAGAAAACCGCGCATCGGTTCCTTCTGCACGCTTTTCCTCGCCGCTTCTCGTCGTCCATGGCTTCAGCGGCACTAGGCCAGCTAAAAAGGGAGCGCCCTTGACTGTAATTCAGGTTACAGAAAGGGGCACTCCCGTCAGGTCCGCTAAATCCGCTGATTTGGAATCTCGTAATTCGCTATTCAGCACTTAGTTCAAATACTACTATTGTTCGATGTCCAACTTTACGCCCTTTTGTTTAAATACTTTCGTCAAAATGAGCAAATAGATAATGCCGATCGCAATCCAGACCAACCCAAGCTTAATCGCCAGGATGTCCATACCGTACATTACATAGGCAATGACCACAAAGCCGATCAGCGGGAAAATCAAATGGCGCAGATAATCTTTGGACTTTTGCCTGATCATGTAGTGATTGACAACCGTAACATGGAGCAGCAGGAACGCGGTCAAAGCGCCAAAGTTCACAATGTTGGTTAAAGTGCCGATCTGGCTTTGGAAGAAGAGCCCAACCATTAATGAAACTACCGCGACAAAAATCGTACTGACATAAGGCGTTTTGAACTTAGGATGTACTTTTGCCAGGACAGAGGGCAGCTTACGGTCACGGCCCATCGAGAACAGCACCCGCGAGATAGCCGCTTGTGCCGCCAGGGCATTGGCAATCCCCCAAGAAAAAGCGGTGGCAATGATCGTCAAATTCTTCAGCCAGGTACCGCCGGCAACACCTGCGACCTGGTAGAAAGCCGTATCCAGGCTGTCAAACTTAATTCCGCGTCCGACATCACTGGCAATCCAGGTCTGGACGATAAATAAAAACCCGACAATCAATAAGGCCGAAACGGTAGCCTTACCGATTACTTTACTGCCGCCCTGAACTTCCTCTGACAATGTCGAAATACCGTCAAAGCCCAGGAAGGAAAGGACTGCGATGGAAACGGCGCCCATCACCAGAGGCAGGCTAAACTGGCTGGAGTCATACATCGGTTTAATCGTCAGTCCACCGGTGCCCGCCCCTTTACTCAAAGCAATCACGCCGGCAACGATAAAAATAGCCAAGACAATGAATTCAGCAATCAGAATAATCTTGTTCGCCCGGGCGGTAAATTCAATACCGCGGACATTGATCAAGGTATTAATCAGGATAAATAACACCAACCAAACCCAGATCGGTACTGAGGGGACAAGCGCGGTCAACGCCGCTGCACTAACCAGATAGAGTAAAGAAGGAATCAGGATGTAGTCCAGTAAAATGGCCCATCCGGCGATAAAACCGACATTTTCCCCAATCCCGTGCTGGGCGTAGGCGTAAACCGAACCGGCAATCGGGAAGGCCTCAGACATCCGCGCATAGCTGAAGGCGGTGAAAATCATGCCAACCATCCCGATAATGTAAGCTAAAGCCACCATGCCCTTCGAGGCATCAAAAACGTAACCATACACCCCG
>DATAMA010000065.1:0-2021 GCA_036260765.1 Desulfobacteria bacterium
GGGGGTGCATCGTTTTAACGGGAGTCTGGTTCTCCCCCAGGGCGGCCTGGGCTATACCGTGCGGGTGAGGCCGGCAAGCCCGGACTTTCCTTATACAGAACTGCCCCTGGTCAAATGGGCTCCGGCATTTTGAAAAAGCAGGTGCGATTGTTATGCACCTGCTTTTTTGTGAGCAATAGGGACAGTTGTCTTGTCTACTCAAAAGAATGCCATAAAAATGTGGGTGCGAATTTATTCGCACAAAAGTTACATTAGTTCCAACAATGCGGCGCTGACGCGCCGTTGTGCGATTGAAATCGCACCCACATCGCTGAGCTTTATTCCCGGCTGATACCACAAAAACGAAGCAGTGACTACATTTTCATGATACGTGGTGCCGCAGTAGCGACATAAAGAACTGCGCTCAGGTTTTACCCTAAAAGCCCTGTCCTGGAGCAATATCCTGGACAGGGCTTTATTTTTGTGGTTATTTTGATAATTATGAAAAACCTTGTTCGAAAAGGCTTAACTCGCGGGCCGGGGGTTATCCGGAGCGAGCGTAGCACCTGGGTTGCGTTTACTTAGCGCGTGCGTTGCATGCAGAAAAGCTTAAATAGCGCGTAGGTAACGGATGGCAGTCTGCATTGCGCGTTCGGAGCGATGTGGCCTTGATCAAGCAGAGAATTGCGAAGCGAGCGGAGGATAACCACCGGACCACTACCCCAAAGGCTTTTCGAGCAAGCTTTTTAAGGAGCAAGCAGGTCTTTAGATAAGCCAGGAAACAATTTAAGGCGCTAAGCGGCAAGTAAGCCCTTGCTTGTAGATAAATCAGCAAAGGCTTTTATTGTGGTCGAATAAGGGTGCCGGCAGCAACTCTTCCTAAGCACCCTACTTTTGCCCCTTAATCCCATACTCCTTAATTTTCCTGTATAGCGTGTTTCTTCCAATACCAAGGCTTTGCGCTACTTTTGAAATGTTATAGTCAAATTTACTGAGAGCCTCGGAGATGGCCTGTTCCTCTAACTGCCTCAGGTTTAAATCAGAAACCCCGTAATTATTGTCTGTTAGGTGCTGTTTTGGCTTAAGGTACTCAGGAATCTCATCAAGTGTGATGGTTGTCCCCTCGCAGAAACTGATGGCCCGTTCAATTATATTTTCCAGTTCTCTGACATTACCCGGCCAGCCATAGTCATGGAAAAGCATTTTAACACCATAGGCGATTTGGTTAACCACCTTGCCAAGGCGGTTGCTGATTATTCTCATGAAGTAATTGGCCAACTCCATTATGTCGTCTTCCCGGTCGCGCAGGCTGGGAATGTCGATACTGAGCACGTTCAAACGGTAGAAAAGGTCAGGCCGGAAATTACCCCTGGCTGCTTCCTCCGTAAGATTTTTGTTGGTAGCTGCAATTACCCTGATGTCAACCGCAACCGGATGTTGTCCACCGACGCGGACGACCTGGCGCTCTTCTAAAACGCGGAGCAAACTGGCCTGGATGTCGAGGGGCATGTCCCCAATCTCATCCAGAAAAATTGTCCCGCCGTTGGCCAGCTCAAACTTGCCCTGCCGGCCGCCGCGCTTGGCCCCGGTAAAGGACCCTTCTTCATAGCCGAACAGTTCACTTTCAATCAAGGTTTTTGGCAGCGATCCACAGTTAACAGCCACGAACGGACCTTCCCCACGGTTACTGGCGTGGTGAATTGATTGAGCAAACATTTCTTTACCGGTTCCGGTTTCTCCTTGCAGTAAAACGGTAGAATCGGTACGGGACGCCAGTTCGGCTAACCGCTTGGCGTTTTGTAGCCGCTGGCTGCGTCCGATAATGTCGGCAAAAGTATAATGTGCGGCATTGGTTGTAGCCGTTGTTTGGTCCCGGGGACGTTTTACGTTTTTAATAGAAGCCACTGCACCCAGCCAGTGCTGCATTTTACCCCAAATTGAGCGAATGGAATAATTAAAACCGTGTCTTAAAGATGCCTGCCTGAGCATTCTGTCAACGCGGCCGGGGCCGTCTAAGAGTTCTGTCCAGGCGGAGCCGTCCT
>DATAMA010000069.1:0-3978 GCA_036260765.1 Desulfobacteria bacterium
GAAGGACACTTATCACATGGCTTTACTTCCGCCTCACAATTCAGAGCCCGGGCGAAAATATCCGCAACCGTTCCCTTGCCTGTTCCACGGGGACCGGCAAAAAGATATGCGTGTGCGATATTTCCCGATTCTAGAACGGTCACAAGCGTTTGCACTACTTTTGATTGTCCTACTATCGCCGTAAATCCCCGCATTTTACACTATAACCTCACTAAGCCTTTTGACCAAGCAGTTCCTCAATTTTCTTGCGGATTGCCTCCCGGATAACCGCCACCGGCAAGCCGGCATCAACTACTAAAAACCGGTCCGGCTCTTCTGCAGCCAAAGCCAGGTAACCTCGCCGTACCGTCTGATGGAATTCAAGACTTTCACGTTCAATTCGATCAAGCCCATTCCGGCGCCTTCCGGCCCGGTTCAGGCCTTCCTCTACCGGTAGGTCCAACAGTACCGTCAAGTCCGGGATTAGACCGGCTAACGCCAATTTGTTTACTTCCCGAACCTGTTTAGCGCCGAGGCCGCGTCCCCAACCCTGATAGGCAATACTCGCATCAACAAACCGATCACAGAGAACGATTTTTCCTGCCTCCAGAGCCGGTTTGATAATATCTTTAACCAATTGAGCTCTGGCAGCCGCATACAAGTACACTTCTGTTGCGGAACAGATCTTCTGTTCCGGGTCGAGCAGCAACTTACGGATTTTCTCTCCCACTTCACTGCCGCCAGGCTCCCTGACCAGCTCAACTTTTTTACTTCTATTTAATAGCGTTTCAGCCAACAAACGTATTTGCGTGGTTTTTCCGGCTCCCTCCGGACCTTCAAACGTTATAAATAACCCATTCACCTTTGCTTCTCCTTAACCACGCTTATCCTGCGTTTAGAATCAATTCCTTGCCAATTAACCCCAGTCTCAAGGGAATTACTAATATAGTCAACAAGCTCTTTTGTTAGCCGTTCACCTGGGACGATAACCGGAATACCGGGCGGATATGGCGCTAAACTACTGGCAGCAATCATGTTTTTCGCTCTAGTGAGCTGTACCAAGCGTTTATCTGAAAAATAAGCTTCTCTTGGCGTAAGTACCTGTTCCGGTAACTGCGGTAGGGTAAATTTTTGCCTACTATAGTCACCTTCCCAGGAAATCCTGTAAAGCGCGTCCTCCAGGCGTCTCAGGCTCTCAGCGTCATCCCCGACCCCTAACAAAAATAGAATATTATCTTTGTCCCATAGTTCAGGCTCAATACCAAATCCATCACTCAACTGTCGGGCTATAGCAGGTGCCATGTTAGTCGGTGCTCTTAGCAAAATCTTAGTCGGATCTACCCCTGTTATCGCGTAATTACCGACATCACTATCATCCAGGACTCGAATTCCCCTCACTCTAAGCCTCTGTTTTAAGGCCACAGCACCTTCTGCCAATTGCGCCCAGACTGTCTGCTTTTGCTGACTCTGCCAAATAGCGCTCTCGATAGAAAGCATAATTGGATAAGAAGGGCTTGAGGTTTGTAACAGGCTTAGAGCTTCACTGATTCTTTCACACGGGATACGGCTATCCTTGCCGATATGTAGAGTAGCCCCCTGGGTTAGAGCGCCGATGGTTTTATGAGTACTTTGGACCACAACATCTGCTCCCAGAGACAGAGAAGATGCCGGGAGGTCCTTACTCAGTGAGAAATGGGCGCCATGTGCCTCATCGACAATCAGCGGCAATTTCAGGCTATCCCTTAGTTTTTCCAGCGGCCAAATCGTTCCATAATAGGTCGGATAAACGCTGACAATTGCAGTCGAACCCGGGTATGCCCGAGCCCTCTCAATAATCCGCTGCGGATTTTGGCCAAGTGCTAAACCAAACTCAGGATGTATTTCCGGAAAATAATAAACAGGCTTCGCCCCGGTCAAAACCAACCCGGCAACAACTGACTTATGCGCATTACGTGGTACAAGTACCTGGTCGCCCGGTTTAAGCGTTGCCAGAAGCGCTGCTTCTATACCTACCGTAGCGCCATTAACTAAAAAAAACGTGGCCGCTGCATCATTCCAGCGGGCACATTGCTCCTGTGCCGCGGCGATAATACCCATTGGATTATGGAGGTTATCCAGGCCGGGTACCTCCGTCAGATCCAGCCTCCCCAAACCAAAATCCAGGTCGCGGGGAACTAAACCCTTGCCATCCTTATGTCCGGGAGTGTGAAATGATAGCTTGTCTTTGGCCAGATATGTCAATATCCCTTCAAGCAGCGGTAACGTCGACTTCAACAACCCCAATACATACTTGTCATATTATTTTACCACAAGCAACCTATTAATTCCAGCATAGCAAAGTGCTACCGATCTGGCCGTGGAGTATAAAAAAACTGTCGACTCTTTACAGTCAACAGCACTAGTTTGCATCAGTCATCAAGTCCAGATTGGTCTAAGTTTTTCCACGACTTGCTCATAATCGGCAGAATCAACTTCCAGCGATAAGATATGTTGTTCACAGTTTGAACACAAAAATTTACCTTTAAGGATAACTCCATCCATAATTCCAAGCGATGGTGTCTGACCGCAAATTATACATACCGGTAGCAGGTTGGTTTCCATGTTCTCGCCCCTTTGCCTTTTACCTACTATTATTTCCCAACACCAGGTCCGTTAGTCCCTAACACAATATGTAGGCGCCAGGATAAATGTGAGCGAGAGAAGCGGGAGTTAACAAACTCCCGCTTCGTTCAATCGTTTGGGTTTCAGAAGTATCTGGCTGGTTCAAATCAGGTAATACCTATTCTTATTGATCCGCCAGGCGTTTGTACGATTGATATCTAATCTTAGCATGTTTCTCGGCACCCTCGAACAATTCATCCGCCACTTCAGGGAAAGTCTGTTTCAGAGATGCATAGCGCACTTCACCGAGAATAAAGTCCTTAAATGGAGCCGTTGGCTCTTTTGAGTCAAGCGCAAACGGATTTTTTCCTTGCTCCGCCAGATCAGGGTTGTAACGATAAAGATGCCAGTATCCTGCCTCTACCGCACGTTTACCTTCCAGCACACTCTTAGCCATTCCGGCTTTTATGCCATGATTGATACACGGCGCGTATGCAATAATAATAGACGGACCGTCATAATTCTCTGCTTCCTGGAAAGCCTTGAGGGTCTGAGCCATGTTGGATCCGAGGCAAACCTGAGCGACATAGACGTAGCCGTAACTCATCGCCATCATACCCAAATCCTTTTTGCGAATGCGCTTGCCTGCTGCCTGGAACTTGGCGACTGCCGCAGTCGGGGTGGCCTTGGAAGACTGCCCGCCTGTGTTGGAGTACACTTCAGTATCCACAACCAAGATATTAACATTTTCACCAGATGCTAAAACATGATCCAGGCCGCCGTAACCGATATCATATGCCCATCCGTCACCACCAATAATCCATTGCGATTTTTTAACCAAATAGTCCTTTTTCGCACTAATTTCGGACAATAATTCGTTTCCATCGGCAGCCCCATTCAAAGCTGACATTACTTTTGCCGCTGCCGCCTTAGAAGCAGTAGCATCATCCATGCCGGCTAACCATTCCTCGAAAGCTTGCTTAAGTTCTGCGCTTAGCGAAGTTTCCAAGGCCTGCTTAATTAACTCAGCAAGTTTTACCCTATTTTGTTTAGCTCCCAGGTACATCCCCAAACCATACTCGGCATTGTCTTCAAACAGAGAGTTGGCCCAAGAAGGACCTTTCCCTTCTGCGTTCGTCGTATACGGAACAGACGGAGAGCTGCCACCATAGATAGAAGTACATCCAGTAGCATTGGCAATCATCGTCCGGTCTCCAAATAACTGAGTAAGCAATTTAATATAAGCTGCCTCACCGCACCCGGCGCAAGCACCGCTAAATTCAAATAACGGTTGAGCAAACTGGCTGTTTTTGACGTTGGTAGGCGGTACCAAATCAGCCTTGCAACTAATTGTTGTCGCAAATTCCCAATTGGCTGCTTCGCGCTCAACTTGCTCAG
>DATAMA010000078.1:0-2300 GCA_036260765.1 Desulfobacteria bacterium
TTTCGAATTTGCGCCGTTCCTGGATGATAGTTGCCTTGTTTAGCGGCTTCTTCGCAGAACTGGGCTGGATCAAAGTACTCCGCAAGTTTAAGTCGGAGGAATATGTTCAAGCTCGGTTGAATGTACTTTACGCTAACCAGGCAATTCGGTTCAGGCATATGGCGTTAGAAATGGAAGGCCTATTAATTAAAATAGGGCAGTTCTTCAGCACCCGGGTGGACATCTTGCCGGTGGAGTATACCCGTGAGCTGGCCCAACTGCAAGATGAAGTACCGCCAATTCCGTTTACAGGGATCAGCAGGGTAATTGAGCGTGAATTTGGAGATAGTCCGGAAAAAATATTTACCTCAATTAATCCGGAGCCGGTGGCAGCGGCTTCCCTCGGACAAGTGCACCGCGGCACACTGCCCAGTGGCGAGGATGTAGCAATTAAGGTACTGCGTCCGGGAATCGAAGAAATCATCAAGGTAGACCTACGGGCATTCAGGCATGTGATCCGGATGCTGAAGGTATTCACTGATTGGAATAAAACAATCGACCTGAAAGCGCTTTACGATGAATTTTCCAAAACTGTCCTGGCAGAACTGGATTATGCTCAGGAAAGAGCCAATTTGGAACGGTTTCGCAAGAACTTTGCCAAAGAGAAAAAAATCACCGTGCCCAAGGTTTATGATCAGTATTCCCGCAAGAAAGTCTTAACGATGCAATATATAACCGGCTACAAGGTAACAGATACGGTTGCTTTGCGGGCGGCAGGGATCGATCTGGCTGAGCTTGCCCGCAGACTGGTTAACAGTTATCTTAAACAAGTTCTTGTGGATGGCTTCTTTCATGCAGACCCGCACCCCGGAAATCTTTTTGTCCGGCCGGATGGGACTGTGGTCTTCATCGACTTTGGTATGGTCGGACGGATTCCGCCGGGCGGTAAAGAAGGCGGGCAAAAAATGATTAAGGCGATACTTGACGGTGATCCCGAATTACTCACGGAGAGCTTTGTTGACCTGGGTGTAATTCGTCCGCACGCGAATATGATCAGCCTGCGCCGGGGACTAAGTATCCTTTTGGCGGAGTTGCGAAAAACCAGTTTTGATGACCTGGGCAATTTGAAGGTCGATAAACTGTTAGCGGAATTACGGGAATTTGTCTATGCCGAACCGTTTCAGATCCCGTCAAATTATACCTTTCTTGGCCGGGCGGTCGGCACCTTAACCGGACTTGCAGCCGGGCTGGATCCTTCGATGAATATTTTGGAGCTGGTTCGTCCCTATACAATGCATATCCTAGGTGAAGACCAACAGTCCTGGACCGGGGTAGCCTTGCATAAGGCTAAGGAGATTGGGGGTTCTTTAGTTGCGCTCCCCCCTCTCCTGGAGAAAACCTTGCACCAGGCCCAAACCGGGGATCTTTATGTTCGGACTGAATTAGGGCCGGTGTTACGGGCAATCAGATTTCAGGGAATTTTGGTGAACCGGCTGGTTTGGACAGTACTCTTGGCGACTTCGGCAATAATTAGCACGTTGTTTAAGCTAAAGGGATATACTATTGAGGCAAGAGACTGGACTTATGTTGCAGGAGGGTTTGGTGTCCTGCTTTTACTTAACTTACGGAAACGGGCGGAAAAGCCGCTGCGTATCCCGGAAGGGCATAAATCAAAATAGCAAGAAAGAGCAAAGAAAAACAGAAATCAAACTGGAAAGGAGTCGGTAAGATGAAGAAGCATTTCGGCATTGAGTTTCGCGAGACGGACAAGGGATTCCAAATTGAATTTACCGGTGATGAAGAAACGATCAAGGCACGGAAGGAGGCAGTGGCAGCCTGGCGTGATTTCGTGACTAAAGCCAGGAAAGCAGGCTTTCCGTGTTCACCACACAGCTTTGTACATGCCTTGCACCATCACGGCATGCATCATCACCATGGGCCGTGTTGCTGGGATGATGATGACCAGGATAACACGCCGGCGGAAAACACGGAACAAAATACGCCAAAAGAGTAAACATGCGCTAAGTATAAAAATAAACCCTGGAAATAATTTGCTTTCCAGGGTTTATTTTTATATTGCTTACTTTGAGATGAACGGTAAAAACAGAAGGAATTGGGTAAACACTAAGTTTATGCTGATTAGATTTTTAGTTTACGGCCTATTAGGCTGGGTCACGGAAATTATATATACCGGGGCAGACTCTCTGCTTAAAGGGGATATTCGCCTGGCAGCCGGAACTTATCTCTGGATGTTTCCAATTTACGGGATGGCGGTTTTACTTGAACCAATTCATGAGGCGATTCGGGATAAACCCTGGCTG
>DATAMA010000082.1:0-4573 GCA_036260765.1 Desulfobacteria bacterium
GTGAGAGGTTAATGAACTGGGTTCAGTTTATTAGCACTCTTACGCTTTTTTTGTACTATCGGAAAGTATAACCTTGCCAATATTGGCAAGGACAGCGGAAGATAGTACGAGGAAAAACGCGCGCAGAGGGAACCAATGCGCGTTTTTCTTGGTGATTAAAGTGCAATACTTGACACGTGATTATGATGAACATATTATATAATCATATAGTACAAGACCGAAGGTGGTTAAACGTATGCCGGTTGAACAAGGAAAAATGATTCTGGAAATTTTAGACAAACTGGCGCCCAAAGAAAAGGCTTACCCATACCTGGAACTTGACACGATGATGCTCGCCCAGGTGGTGGACGTAGCCAATCTGGTAACCTCAAACGAGTTGACCAGTACGCATATTCAAAACTGGGTGCGGCGCAAATATATCCCTAATCCGGTCAAGAAGAAATACAGCCGTGATCAAGTAGCGAATATCCTCCTGATTAATGAGCTGCGCAGTATTTTGTCATTGGAGCAAGTTTCTCAGCTGCTGGCTTTCGTCAATCTGGACCCACTGGAAACAAGTGATGACCGGATCAGTCCGGCTAAACTTTATCGGCATTACGGTGAAATTTTTGACGGGGCCAAGGAGGAGTGGCAAAAATCCCTGCAGCAGTTGGAACAAGAGGTGCAAGCTACTCTTGCCGGAGAGGAACTGGCGGACCAGGACCGGGAAACAGTGGCTACCACCCTAGTTATTTTGACCCTGTTGGCAAGGGCTAACTTTTATAAACAAATTGCAGAGGCCTGGCTTTCTTCTGTCTCCGAGAAGGAATAACCTGTAAGGAAACCGGCGGAAAAGCCTGTACTTATTCCAATCTCCCACGCATAAGTTTTTCTAGGGGGGTTGGACAGGTGTTTAAGAAGATTCGGGCAAGTATAGGAAAGGCTTTAGATCTTCCGCAAGATATTCTGTTGGATGTTCCCAAAATTACCGTTATCGGGGATCAACAGGTTTGGATAGAGAATCATACTGGGGTTGTGGAGTACACCGCTGAGAAAGTACGGGTAAATACCGGGCTGGGGATCCTTGCGGTTACCGGCAGCGATTTTGTCCTGGTAAAACTTTCACCGAATGAAATCAAGGTGGAAGGAAAACTGACCGGAATTACCTTCGGGGAGGGACAATAATGCTACTGGGCAGGGTTAAAGAATTTTTGTTCGGGAGTCTGCGCGTTATCGCGAAAGGCGACAGACTGGACAAGTTTATTAATTTAGCTAATCGCAAGGGCATTGAGATATGGCAAGTTCGTTACGTTAATCCCAAACAAGCGGTATTTTGCATGCACCCGGATCAATTTCACCGCTTGCGTTCGGTGGTACGGCACAGCGGCCTGCGGCTAAAAATCAGGCGGAAAAGCGGATTGCCGTTTTTATTACACAAGATTGAAAAACGCAAGGGGCTAATCACAGGATTCGTTTTGATATGCCTGACTATTTTTATCGCCAGCAGGTTTGTGTGGTTTGTGGAGGTCAAAGGCAATAAAAAGCTAAGTGCGCAACAGGTACTTAACGTAGCCCAGGAGCTGGGAATAAAACCGGGTATCTGGCGGGGAACGGTAGACCCGACTGCGGCCGGGCGTGAGTTGAAAGAGAGAATGCCCCAGGCAGCCTGGGTTGGCGTGACTGTACATGGGACAAAAGTGCAGATCGAATTGGTTGAGAAGGTAGAACCTCCGGCGCCTAAACCCGGTAAAGGGAATCTACTTGCAGCAAAAACCGGGTTAGTCACCGATGTGCTGGTGATCAAAGGGACCCCGGTTGTTCATGAAGGACAGACTGTGAAAAAGGGACAACTGCTGGTTAGCGCCGACAGTTTACCTGCCGCACAAGGCTTTGTACGGGCGCGCGTCTGGTATAGCGGTGTGGGAACGGCCAAGTTAAAAGATGAAGGTGTAGCTCCATCAGGCAACACCGCGACCAGTATACGCATTAAAATTGGTACAAAGGTTATAATTTTAACGGGTAAAAAGAGTCCGTTTACGCTATTTAAGGTAGAGACAGAGTCCAAATCCCTGCCGCAATGGAGGAATATCAGGATCCCCGTCGAAATACTTACTGTTAATTACCAGGAAATGAAGCCGTATAAGAAGGAATTTTCCAAAGAACAAGCCCTTAAATTAGCAACGGATCTGGCTATGGAGAAGCTTACCGCTAAGTTGCCGACCGGGGTGAAGGTGATTAATAAAAGGACCTTGGTTGAGACTGAAAAGGACAGTAATATTATCCGGGTTCGCGCAGAAGCGGAAACCACAGAGGAAATAGCCGTTCATCAAGGCGCTTAGGTTTAATCCAGTAGCTATGGAGGCAAGAGTTGAACAAGGACATTAAGATTGCTCTCGATGATCAATCCGATACGGCTATACTGTTTGGCAGCAACGATACGAATCTTAAATATATTGAGCAAAACTGCAAGGTGAAATTAGTAGCCCGTGGTAATGAAATTACCTTAAGTGGAGAGGCAGCGGACGTTGAGGAGGCTGCGTCTCTTTTTGAACATTTGATTGAAATGGTTAGAAAGGGTAACTTGTTATCCGTAGCGGATACTGCCTATGTATTAGGTCAGATTCGCAGTAAAAATATTACCGGGCTCACGCAAGCATTAGGCGAAGTCCTAATTACCACTTACCGGGGAAAACCGGTTAAGCCCAAGACCTTAGGACAGTCGCGCTATGTCCGGGCGATTAAGAATTTCGATATCGTCTTTGGCATTGGCCCAGCAGGTACCGGCAAAACCTACCTGGCAGTAGTAATGGCGGTACAGGCGTTAAAGAGCAAACAAGTCAACCGGATTGTATTGACGAGACCGGCTGTTGAAGCGGGAGAGAAACTTGGCTTTTTGCCCGGCGATTTACAGGAGAAGGTGGATCCCTATCTGCGACCGTTGTATGATGGGCTGTATGATGTACTGGGGATGGAAATAGCGCAAAAGTATTTGGAAAAAGGCACTATTGAGATTGCCCCTTTGGCCTACATGCGAGGCAGAACGCTTGATGACTCGTTTATTATTCTTGATGAAGCCCAAAATACTACGCCAGCCCAAATGAAAATGTTTTTAACCCGCTTGGGATTTGGCTCAAAGGCAGTGATTACCGGAGATATTACCCAGGTTGATTTGCTGCGGGGGCAAAGCTCAGGGCTGATTGAGGTACAACAAGTTTTGGGAAAAGTACAAGAAATTTCGTTTCAATTCCTGCAAGCTGCAGACGTAGTGCGTAATCCGCTGGTACAGCGAATTATCCTGGCTTATGAGCAATTTGATACCGCTGACCAGAGTTAAATTCAGTTAAATTTTAAGGAATGCATCGCCGGTTAAAGAACCGACATGCCGGTTCGGAGCAAATTATGGGATTTGTCAATTGGTTAAAACGCTTAAAGTCTCCATTAATTAAAGTGGCTGTTAATCCGACTACGCAGCGTTATGTTGCCGGGGCAGTCTTCTTTTTATTGATCACGGCGTTGTTGTCCGGCAGCTTATTTGTTAATCGGCTCGACGTTACGCCGGGAGAACCGAGTACGGTGTTGGTTCAGGCCCCATGGCCAAAGGTGATTCAGGACCGGGCACAATGGGAAAGTAATAAAGCTGATGCGGCAAGCAAAGTTCCGGATTTTGTGATTGCAAATGATGATGTCATCAAAGGTCTGGCTGATGACTTGGCAACCGCCTTTTCTGTGTTGAAAACGACCCAGGCTGACACTACGCTGGATGATAAAGGCAAGGTCGCCAAATTAAAAGGTACGATTCCGTTTACCTCGCTGCCGGACAATGTCTTGGCAAGTTTACTGAAGGATCCGTTAAATAGCGTCACAGCAGCGGAACTGGACGGCTCACGGGTTATTGTGGATACGGCCAAGGACACCAAAACGGGCGCATTGAACAATGATGATATCCCAGCACTCAAGGACCGGATTAAAAAGAATTTGGATCAGTTGAAATTAACCCCGGAACTAGGGACAATGCTGGATACGTTCGTCGATGCTAAGGTTTCTTCTCCGACCTTGGAGGTTGACCGGGAGACCACGGAGACCCAACGTAAAAAGGCTGAACAACAAGTGCCGATTCCTGAGCATGCCTTTTCTACCAATGAAAAGATCGTAGGGGTCGGGGAAGTGATTACGCCCTGGATTTATACGGTGCTGCAGGAGTACGGCTTGATTCAGACCCTTTCTCCTTGGAAAAGCGCAGCCGGAATTGGCCTGGTAGTCCTGGCATCCATGGCTGCTGTACTTGTTTATATCTATACGTTTAAACGGGAAGTTTTTAAGAAAAATGCGTATTTAATTCTGCTCGGGTTAGTGATCACCTTGGTCCTGGGGCTAGGCAGAGGTATTATTTCCCTAAACTTGGGACCAAACTATAATAGTCTATTAGGCTTTCTTGTCCCAGTTGCCTGGGGCTCGATGCTGATAGCGATCTTGGTCGATTCACAGTTGGCAATCATGGTGACGGCTACGATTGCCAATTCCGGCTGCGCTTTTCCAAGGAGAAAGGGTCTGAATCAAGCCGTACTCCTGCAGCACCGTATAAATCCAGGGCGTA
>DATAMA010000093.1:0-2388 GCA_036260765.1 Desulfobacteria bacterium
AAGCCAAGCAACACGGCATTCACTGTTGCCCCGCGCAGTGTAAAGCCACCAATCACCGCAATTACGTCCTGATAGTTCTTCACTTTTTGCCAGCGATTGTCCTTTGTATCGATTCCATAGGTGCTAGTCAAGTTCTTACACACGATTCCTTCCATATTTTGCGCCTTGATCGCGGCGAACAGGTGATGACCATCAACAAAGTTCTCCACAGGTTGCACATCAGGTTGCGGGGTGATAATCTGGCTTAGAATCCGCTGTCGTGCGGATAATGGCTGATCAGTGACCCAGCGGCCGTTATAATAAAGAAGATCAAACAGCATGTAGGTAACCGGGGTCGTCTTGCGGGCAGTTTCAATGCTACTGGCCTTTCGAGTGCTGTCACGCTTCATAATTTCAAAAAAAGACGGTTTTCCCTGGTCAAAGGCGATGAGTTCTCCGTCGAGGATGACAGATGAAGCGTGGCAATAACGTTCAATCGTGAGCAGTTCAGGAAACTGTAACGTTCTTTCATGCAGTTTTCGGTTAAACAGGCGTACTTCCGTGTGGTCATAGTAGGTTAAAATACGCACGCCGTCCCATTTTACCTGATAGACCCACTCAGGGCCTTGCGGTATGCGTTCAGCAAGTGTTGGTTCAAATGGTACTACCGGTTGCACGCTAAAACCACACCCAAAAGCGTTGATTTTCTGGTAAGAAAACTAAGGTTTAAGATCATCGGGGAACGAGATACAGGTGTCCCATATAGATTTCCGCAATAAGAATTTCAGCCGGCGCATGATAGCCTTGGGCCCTTAGCTGGGCAGATAACCAGTTATTTTCCTTGCCGGCTTGCTTCAGCGTCGTTAATTGCGTTATTCCGTCGACAATTACCGGGTCGGGGATTTCTGCCGGCGTGAGTTGATTGGACTTGGGGATAAAGCTAATTCGGCTCGAAGGCTCAAGCGCTGCCCACTGAATTTCGGACAATAGGCTGTGCCCGTTTAAACGCAGCTCTGAATACAGTTCCGGTACGGTTAAACGGCTGTTGTAGAATTCCTTAACATTAAATGAACCTGCCTGAACAAGGTACTTCGGTTTGCCGTGCAGCAAGCAACGAATCTTGTTAATTTTTGCGGCGCTAACACTCAGCTGGTGTCCTGTCCACAGTCCAAACAAGGCGGCGATGGTCTGGGCAACTCCATTGGATTCCAAGGGGTCGGCGGCGACGGTGCCAAGAATAATTAGAAGGGTGTAGTCGTAAGTGGTTTGCTCGCCGATTCCTTTTCGGTTGAGCCGGATCAGGGCATAAGCGATAAAGTACATCAATACAGCTTTAGCAAAGATTATTAGGTAAATCATCCTGAATATGGACCCCCAAATTCTATTAGTCTAGTATTTCCAGGGGGGCGAGAGTTATCCAGGCTGTTAATTTGATTGACACATGGCAGTTTTGCAGCGAAAATGGAACATGGATTTGTGTAAAACACTTGGCGCTAGCCGTCATTTTAAGGGGGTTAACTTGTTGTCAGTCAAACTGGTCTCTTATACGCCGAATGCCGAAGAGGTCCTGGTCCGGGCTTTTAGCCAATGTTACCAGCTGGAACGCCAGGGGCGTAAACCCAATATCGATGTTGTCAGGCGAAATATTAAGCATCAGAGTGTACTTGAACATGCTACATATACGTTTGAAGTAGAAATGAGCCGGGTTGCCTGGGAACAATTGGTCAGGCAACGGATTGGCACCGCTTACGAGGCAGAGCATGACTATGTACTGCTGGACAGCATTTCCTACAACGCCAGTTATACTGCCCAAAGTCATCGCTATACAGAACCTAGCGTGGAGGATTTTAGCGCGATTATTCCCCCGGATGTCGCGAAACTTGGTAAAACCGAAGAATGGTACGCAGACATGGCCCTTTTGCATCAACTTTATTCCAAATGGCGCGGTTTCGGCCTGAAAAAAGAAGATGCCCGCTATCTAGCCCCGTGTGGCATTTTGATTCGGGCAACAGTTACGTTTAATTTACGCAGCTTGATTCACCTTTGGCTCCTGCGGCTTGACCCGCATGCCCAGTGGGAAATACGTGCTTTTGCGCGGCAATGCCTTACGGCGGTTTTACCGACGATCCCCAATTTAGCGGAAATTGTTAGGGACTTAGCCAACATCGAAGAAGATAAATAAAGATTAAGTTTATCTCCTCTGGTCTATTGTTGGTCAATGCTGCACAAATTAGAGTGAGGCGATTTGGACAGAGACCTTGGCTGGGGGAGAGGTAAAACGATGCGGCTGTTCCGAAAACTTGTAATACTCCTGGTTATGGTTTTGTTTAGCTCCGGTTGCACAAATCTTGATGTGTATCTTAAGGTTGATGCAAATGGTGGAACCCGGACGACAGTAACTGCTCGTCC
>DATAMA010000105.1:0-3646 GCA_036260765.1 Desulfobacteria bacterium
CGGGGGACACGGGGCTTTTCTTCATCCGGAATATCACGGCGGATTTGAGTTTGTCGCTTTGTCCGGGCCAAGATGGGACATGGCCAAAGGATTTGATTTTTACCGGGTTGCCCCATTTGGTGACATGATGCTTACAGGCAGTTTTGGCTTAATCGCTGCCTTGGGCCTGATCCGGTAAGAAGGAGCATGCTTGATGGAAATTAAGGAAATGCAGCGGGTTGTCGATGAGTGGATCTCCCGCTTTGAGGAAGGTTATTGGACACCGCCGTCAATGATGCTGCGGTTGACAGAAGAATTAGGTGAATTGGCGCGGGAGGTAAATCATGTTTGGGGGCAAAAACCGAAAAAACCGGAGGAACCCAAAGGAGATTTGCAGCTAGAGCTGGCCGATATTTTATTCGTTGTTGTCTGTATGGCCAATTCGCTCGATATTGACCTGGAAGATGCTTTTAAACGGACAATGGAGAAGTATTACACCAGAGATGCGAACCGCTGGACGAAAAAGGAAGGTTAAACTAGTAATAACTGTTTGCGGGAGGTGAGGAATTGGAGCAAGTTTTAGCACTATTTAGCGGGTTTAGCTGGTTAAGTATAGTCGATATTTTAGTTGTCGCAGTGGTACTGTACCGCTTGTTGATGTTAATTAAAGGTACGCGGGCGGTGCAGCTGTTAAAGGGATTGGCAGTCTTGTTGGTGGCATCAATTTCAGCCCAGTTCCTCGACCTGGTTACCGTAAACTGGCTTTTGGATCAGGTATGGAAGATGCTGGTCGTAGCGTTGCCTGTCGTCTTTCAACCTGAATTGCGTCGCGCACTGGAGCAAATTGGCCGCGGAAAGTTTTTTACGCATAATACCCTGTTGGTAAAACGCGAAACGAGTATCGTAATTGGGCAGGTTGTCCGCTGTGCCCAGCTGTTATCGAAGAATCGGATTGGCGCATTGCTCGTGTTTGAACGCCAAACCGGAATCCAGGAATGGGTGGAAACCGGGATTAAACTAGATGCGGTAGTATCTTCTGAGTTTCTGGTGAACATATTTATTCCTAAGGCGCCGTTACACGATGGAGCGGTGATTATTAGTGAGGATCGGGTAGCGGCTGCCGGCTGCTTCCTACCTTTATCCGAGAACCCGAATCTGGATAAAGACCTCGGCACACGGCACCGGGCGGCAATTGGCATCACTGAACAATCGGATGCTTTGGCATTGGTAGTTTCGGAAGAGACCGGAGCGATTTCAATTGCCCAGGATGGAAAAATAGCACGCCACCTGGACGAAAGCACCCTTTATCAAACATTAGAGCGGGAATTGCAACCAACCCCGGGAACAAGCAGTCCTCACCATTTCTGGAGGTGGGGAAATGAGTGAAATCTTACGCAGGAACTGGGGATATAAATTAGTATCTGTTCTGCTGGCCTTGTTGTTATGGTTATGGGTCTCCAACCAAGCCCGTCCGGAAAGTACTTTAGCGGTGACCTTGCAGCCAAAAGGCCTGCCGCAAAGCATGGTGGTTGTGAACCAGCTGCCAAGCACCGTTTCGGTTAGGGTTAAGGGACCTGACGCGCTGATCAAGGATACAGACGTAAGTGCGAGTATCGATCTATCCCAGGCGGGTAAAGGGAATAAGAGCTACCCTGTTATTGTAAGCGCTCCCGCCGGTTATAGTGTAGTAAGCGTTGATCCCGACCACGTAACCGTTAATGTGGATGAGGTAAAAGAAAAATCATTTCCGGTAGACGTTGTTACCCAGGGAAGCGTAGCTTCCGGGTTTACCGCAGGTACCCCGATTGTGCGACCTGCTTTAGTGACTGTGCGGGGTACGGCCAATGAACTGGCCCAAATTAGCAAAGTGTTTGTGGTAATGAACCTGGACGATGCATCGGAAACTGTCGAAGATAGCGCGGCTATCCAGTTGCTAAATGCTGCCGGCAAGCCGATTGTGGGTGCGAATGTTAGTCCGGAGCCTAATGAAGTGTCGGTAATAATTCCGGTGATAAAGAAAGAACTGGCCTCAAGCATGGTGCCATTAATTGCGAATACCACAGGAACCCCTGGGAAAGGTTTTGCAGTTAGCCAGATAATTGCGTCACCAGAGGCGGTTAAAATTTATGGACCGGCGAGTAAACTAAAGGATATAGATTCAATCGATTGTGGAACAATTGATGTAAGCGGAGCTACTCAAGACATTGTTAAAGACATTGACCCGGGGAATCTCAGCTTGCCAGGAGGAGTATCGCTTGAGCCGGGGGTAAAAATTACGATTGTTGTGCATCTCGGGGCAACGCCAATTCAGAGGACGCTGGGCGCAGTGCCGATTAAAGTCAAGAACCTGGTAAACGGACTTCAGGCGACCCTGTCTGCGCAGACGGTAAATGGGCTGGTGGTTAAAGGGCTGCCGAATGCGGTGAACAGGCTTAAGGAAAGCGATATTTCACTGTGGGTAGATCTAAAGGGTTTCGTTACCGGCCAGCAAAGCACTGTACCGGTTGCGGCACAGCTGCCGGCAGGCATTCAGGTTACCACGCTGCCGACGATTACGGTTAATGTGAAATAAAGGTTAAGGGTATATGAAATTTATTTTAAATGGCTTACGCGTTTCGTTAGGGAAAGAATCTGGTCTTACTGCGGACATGGTGGCAAAGGAAATTAACCTGCCGCAACAGGCGGTACGGGGGATAAAGGTTCTCCGGGAGTCTGTCGATGCGCGCAAAAAGATGCCGTTGGCGTTTGTCTATAGCCTTGAGTTGGAAATTAGCGCTTCGGAGCGGCAAATAGAGCGGGCGCTGCGTAACCCGAACC
Source organism: Desulfobacteria bacterium (assembly GCA_036260765.1). GTDB lineage: Bacteria > Bacillota > Desulfitobacteriia > Desulfitobacteriales > JAJXUE01 > DATAMA01. Next base: position 2,797 of record DATAMA010000105.1, read on the forward strand.
TAAAAAAGGTAAAGATAAGCGAGCAAACACCCTTGCAGCGGGGAGATACCCCGCTGAGAAACCGGCCGGTGGTAATTGGCACCGGACCGGCGGGATATTTTGCTGCCTTAACGCTGGCCAAATATGGTTATGCGCCGCTGGTTTTGGAGCGCGGCGCTGACGTTGACGCCAGGACAGAACTGGTTAAGTCTTTTTGGCAGGGCGGTGAGCTCGATGTCAACTGTAACGTTCAGTTTGGGGAAGGTGGCGCAGGGACCTTTTCTGACGGCAAACTTACTACTCGGATCAATGATGCCAGGATTACGTCCGTGCTAAACACATTTGTCGAGAGTGGAGCGGCAGAGGAAATTCTCTATAAACACAAGCCGCATGTGGGAACAGATAAGTTACGTTCCGTCGTTAAAAATTTGCGCCGCCAGATTGAGTCCTATGGCGGGGAAGTCCGCTTTCGGGCCCAAGTGACCGGACTTAAAGTCGAAAACGGCAGGGTCGCCGGGGTAGTAGTAAACGAAAGTGAGGAAGTTCCGGCGGACATTGTCGTTTTGGCAATTGGACATAGCGCCAGGGATACGTATATAATGCTTCAGGGGCTTGGTGTTCAGCTTGAGGCGAAGTCATTCGCCATTGGTCTTAGAGTTGAGCATCCCCAGAGCGTGATTAACGAGGCGCAGTTTGGTGAGTATGCCGATGATCCCCGTCTGGGAGCGGCCGATTATCAATTCGCCTATCAGGATCGGGAAACGGGGCGGGGCGCCTATGCCTTCTGCATGTGCCCGGGCGGTAAAGTGGTTGCGGCTACTTCAGAAAAAGGCCAGGTCGTGACCAACGGGATGAGTGAATTTGCCCGGAA
>DATAMA010000115.1:0-11501 GCA_036260765.1 Desulfobacteria bacterium
CCTCAAATACCGGACCGTGAGGCGAGATAATGACGAGTGTCCGTGCCTTCGTCGCTACCAAATCATGTGCCAACGCTTCCAGCCCGTCAATTGTCCCCCGTGCCTATTCACGTTCGCTTCCTCCGACAGCCTCAATAATAATCGGTGGATGCGGTGAAATTGCTCCCATAACAACCCTGCCCATAACACCAATCACCTCCTAAAGAATCTTTTTCCCGAATGCCGAGGCAATTAAGCCAACGGCCAACTCCGCTGTTCTGTTTCTATTATCCAAAATCGGGTTTACTTCCGCAACTTCCATTGATGACATAATACCGGCCTCTGCCACCAGTTCCATCGCCAGATGGGCCTCACGAAAATCTATCCCCCCGTTAATTGGCGTACCAACTCCCGGCGCTTCCGAAGGGGGGACAATTGACGGGCTGGAAGCGTTGGCACGCGATTTGGTAGCGACGAAGGCGCGGACTCTCGTCATTATCTCGCCTCACGGTCCGGTATTTGAGGATGGCATTGTAATACGCGGCGGGGAGAGACTGGGCGGTGATCTCGCTGATTTTCAGGCCCCGGAGGTACGACTGGAATATATAAATGATTTGGAGTTAGCAGGCAAAATTGCTGAATGTGCCAGGGAAAAGGGGATCTTCACCGCTGTGGCCGGCGGAAGTGAGGCGCGGCGGTTTGGCCTAAAACCAGAACTGGATCACGGCGTAATGGTTCCGTTGGACCACTTTCACCGGGCCGGCTTTCAGGGGAAATTGGTCGTGATGGGAATGGCTTTGTTTACACCGGATGTGCTGTATAAATTTGGTATGGCAATCCAACAGGCAATAGAGGACAGCGCTGAAGAGGTAGCGGTGATCGCCAGCGGCGATCTTTCACATCGCCTTTCTCCGGATGCGCCGGCGGGTTATAACAAACGCGGGCAGGAGTTTGACCGTGAGTTGGTGGAGAGGTTCCGGCAGGGTGATTTTGCCGGGATTATGGATTTAGACAGCGAATTAATCGAAACCGCAGGCGAGTGCGGTTACCGGCCGATTAACATTTTGCTCGGGGCATTGGACCGCTACGCGGGACAAACTAAGGTGTATAGTTACGAAGGTCCCTACGGTGTAGGTTATCTGGTAGGAGGAATATTCCCGGGAGAGGAAACAGGCGAACCGGGAGCAGTGTTAAAAGATTATCTAGAACGGAGAAGCCGGCGCTTGACGCGGGTGCGGGAACAGCAACATCCCCTTGTCACCTTGGCGTATCGCAGTTTGGAACATTATCTGAACACAGGCGAATATTTAGCCGATTATCAGCAGTTACCCCTTGAGTTTAGAGGACGAGCCGGGGTTTTTGTTTCCCTGAAAAAACATGGCCGTTTGCGGGGCTGTATTGGCACAATTGCCCCGACACAGCCTGATGTGGCCCGCGAGGTTATTCATAACGCGGTGAGTGCAGGAACCGAAGACCCTCGGTTTGAGCCAGTTGAGCGCCAAGAGTTACCGGAACTGACGCTGAGTGTCGATGTCTTGGGTGAGGAAGAAAAAATCAGTGGCCCGGAAGTCCTCGATCCACAGCGTTTTGGGGTTATCGTCAGACGGGGAAATCGATCGGGTTTGCTCTTGCCAAATTTGGCCGGAATTGATTCAGTTGAGGACCAGGTATCAGTCGCGCGGCAGAAAGCGGGTATCGGGCCAGGGGATGAGGTTGAACTGAGCCGTTTTGAGGTTAAGCGTTTTTATTAAATTCAACTAGGTATGGGGAAATATATCATGCATGAGGCCTTGTACTACGATAAAAAAGAAGATGGCAGGGTAGTTTGCCTTCTGTGTCCCCACCATTGCCACCTGGCAGACGGGCAACTCGGTACATGTCAGGCACGGCAAAATGTTCGGGGCGGGTTAATGAGTTTAAATTATGGTGAATGTTCCGGGATTGCCCTCGACCCGATTGAAAAGAAACCTTTACACCGGTTTCATCCCGGCAGTACTGTGCTCTCGGTAGGTTCTTTTGGCTGTAATTTCCGCTGTAGTTACTGTCAAAATTGGTCTATCTCTCAGGAAAAACCAGAAACCAGAACGATTTCTCCCGATGAGTTGGCAGAGCTCGCCATCGCCTATCACAAACGCTATCCTGCTTGTATTGGGGTAGCGTACACTTATTCCGAGCCGATGATTTGGTACGAGTTTGTTTTGGACTGTGCGAAAGAGGTAAAACGTCGGGGCCTGGCGAATATTTTGGTAACGAATGGATATATTGAGACCGCTCCCTTGCGTGAATTGCTAAAATATATTGATGCGATTAACCTGGATATCAAATCTTACCAAGATGATTTCTATCATCAGGTCTGCGGCGGGGCATTAAACACGGTGTTGGTAAATGCAGAGCTTATGGCGGCAGCCTGTCATCTAGAAGTAACAACATTATTGATACCGGGGCATAATGACGGGGCGGAGGAAATTAAGCAATTATCCCAATTCTTGGCGCAGATAAACAGGGATATTCCGCTGCACTTAACCCGTTATTTTCCCAATTATCAACTAAATTTGCCTCCGACACCCCGCGAAACTATGCAGCAGGCGGCAAGGACGGCGAGACAGTACCTGAATGACGTTTCATTAGGTAATATCTAATTCGTAATCCACCTCTTTTGGCAACCGCAGAAAAGGGGATTAGTTAAGATTTACGCGGAGCTGTGGGACCATAAAGATTATTTCTTAGTTCTGGCGTAGATGGGAGAAGGAGATAGTCCTATGGACGTGGCGAAAAAGGCAGTCGTTGACCTAGTCAACGGTTTACAGCCTGAGATTGAACAAATTGCTACTTCGATTGGCCAACATCCTGAATTGGGGCATCATGAGAACTATGCGGTAAAAATTTGCACGGAGTTTTTGACCGGTTGTGGTTTTACCTTAATCAAAGGGGTCGGTGGCCTGCCGACCGCTTTTAGGGCTGAATTTAGCCGAGGTAATCCGGGACCGCTCGTGGCATTTCTTGCCGAATATGATGCTTTGCCCGGAATTGGGCACGGCTGCGGGCACAATCTGATCGGTGCGGCGAGTATCGGGGCAGCGGCGGCATTGGCTAAAATGGCTGATTTACCAGGTACCGTGCTAGTTATGGGTACCCCTGCGGAAGAAACAAGTGGCGGGAAGGTAACTTTAACAGCGGAAGGCTTGTTTGAGGCCGCCGATGTGGCTATGATGTTTCATCCGGGCAGTCAAAATGTTGCGGAGATAACCAGTTTAGCCCTCGATGCCGTGCAGTTTGAGTTTATCGGAAAAGCGGCACACGCTGCGTCGGCACCCAGTTATGGAGTTAATGCTTTGGATGCGCTGATAAACTTCTTTCTTCAAATTAACGTGTTGAAAAAACAGATAGACGGTGACTCACGGATAAACGGGATTATTACGGAAGGTGGCGTAACACCCAACATCATCCCGGAACGAGCGGTCGCCAGGTTCTATCTGCGTTCCTCTAAACGGCGAAATTTAGATAAATTACGCGCGAAGGTGATCAACTGTGCGGAAAAGGCAGCTGCGATGGTTGGAGCAAGAGTGACCTGGTCGAAATTTGAACTTTCCTACGACGAGATGTGTACTAACCGGACTTTGGCCGGTGTATTTGCCAAAAACCTCCGCGGGCTGGGGGTCAATCGGATTATTCCAGCTCAGGCCGCAATAGGTTCCGTTGATATGGGTAACGTGAGCAAAGTTGTCCCGGCGATTCACCCGTATTTAATCCTGGGGGATGGAGCGGCGATACCGCATACACGAGAGTTTGCGGAGGTGGCCCTGTCAGAGCAGGGGTGTGATTTAGCAGTGCTCGCGGCGAAAGCCTTGGCGTTAACCGCCTGGGACGTGCTGACCGACACTAAATTACTGCAGAGAATTAAGCACGAATTTGCACAAACTATGGGTTAAAAGTTACATAATTTCTATGTATAAATTAAACAGCCACAGCCGGTTAAATCTGACCGGTTGTGGCTGTTTTGCTTGAGTCGGGTAGGGTGTCCTTAAGCTAATGACTTAGGCCAATAAAATCTAATCAGTTGTTTTTCTGTTGAAAATGAACCATAAATTGAGCTAAGGTCTTACAGCCTTCCACACTCATGGCATTATAAACAGATGCCCTGATCCCACCGACGGAACGGTGACCCTTTAAGCCGATTAAGCCTTCACTTGCAGCCTCAGCTGCAAAGGCCTTTTCTAAATCTTCACTGGGAAGCCGGAAAGTAATATTCATCAGGGAACGGCTGTCTTTAACAGCATGACCGCGGTAGAAACCATTGCTGTTATCAATTGCCTCATAGACGTAAGCTGCTTTCTCAGCATTGCGTTTTGCCATCGCTGCCAGCCCGCCGTTAGTTTTAATCCATTTGAGAACAAGGCTGAGCATGTACACTGCAAATACCGGCGGAGTATTGTAAAGAGAGTCCTTTTGGGCATGAATGTCATAGCGCAACATCGTTGGCGCCGACGTGTTGACCTTCTCCAACAGGTCATTGCGGATGATTACCATAGTTACACCTGCTGGACCAAGGTTTTTCTGCGCGCCGGCATAAATCAAGGCAAACTTGGTCGCGTCAAATGGACGGCTAAGCATGTCACTGGACATGTCCGCAATCACTGGTATGTTGTCGAATTCGGGGAATGTTTGCCACTCGGTGCCAAAAATAGTATTATTTGAGGTGATATGAACATAGGCAGGCGCTTCGCTAAGTTTAATCTCGTTGAGGGCAGGAATACGCGTAAAGTTTTCTTCTTTAGTGCTCGCTGCTACGTGCGTTTTACCGAATTTTGAAGCTTCCTTGTACGCTTTTTCCGACCAACTGCCGGTGAGGATATAATCAGCGGTAGCGTCAGACGGAAGCAGATTTAGCGGTACAGCAGCGAATTGTGTACTGGCGCCGCCTTGCAGAAATAATACTTTGTAATTGTCGGGAAGTCCGAGAAGTTCCTTAGTCAGTGCTTGTGCTTCGGTATTTATCGCTTCGTATTCTTTGGAACGGTGGCTGATCTCCATTACGGACATACCGGTGTGTTTGTAATTCAGAAGTTCTGCCTGTGCTTCTTCCAAAACTGGCAGCGGAAGAGTAGCTGGGCCAGGGTTAAAATTAAATACTCGTTCCGTCATTTTTATCCTCCTTTTTATATGATGGCAAAATAAGTAACAATTTTACTGTAATTATATCCCTATTTACATTCTGTATCAATAATTGATTTTGGGATTAGAGCTGTTGGAATACAGAAGTAAGCAATGGGCGGACCAGTGTACACGCTACAGGGTATCGAAGATTTTTATCAGATATGAAAATCTGGTTGCATCTTTATACAATGGTACGTATAATTATTAGAAGCGAGTAAGCATAGGAGGACCAGGTATGATTAAGGTCGGTATCGTTGGGTCTACTGGATATACAGGTGTTGAACTGGTTCGCCTTCTGTCCAATCACCCAAATGTAGAAATTAAGGTGTTAAGTTCCCATAGTTATGTCGGAAAACGTTTTGGCGAGGTCTATCCCCATAGTTTCAGCGCTGCGGGGCGAGAGCTGGCAGACGATAAGCCGGAGAATTTTGCCGGCGTTGATCAGGTTATCCTGGCGCTACCGCACGGATTATCCGGAGCGCTGGCTAACGAACTGCTCCCAATGGGAAAAAAGGTAATTGATCTGGGCGCGGATTTTCGGCTAAATGATGGCCAGGTCTATCAAGATTGGTATAAGCTGCCTGCACCCGATAATTTGGCGGAAGCCGTTTACGGATTGCCTGAACTTAAACGGGAACAGATCCGACGAGCGAATCTCATCGCCAATCCGGGCTGCTTTCCAACAGCAACGATTCTGGCGCTCGCTCCTGCGTTAAAAGGTGGGATAGTGGCTGTCGACAGCCTAATTGTGGATGCTAAATCCGGGGTTTCAGGCGCTGGCCGGAGCTTATCGCTGGGTTCGCATTTTTCGGAGGTTAATGAAAACTTCAAAGCGTATAAGGTAGGGACACACCGACATACGCCGGAAATAGAGCAAGAGTTGTCTCTGCTGGCGGGAGAGCAAATTACGCTTAGTTTCACACCCCATCTGGTGCCAATGACGCGGGGTATTTTAGCCACAGTGTATGGAAAGCTTAATCCCGGGTGGAATGAGGCTAAAATACGGGAATGCTATCAGGAGTTTTATGCGCAAGAACAGTTTGTCAGTGTTTTAGAACCAGGGGTTCTTCCTCAAACAAAGTGGGTTTATGGGTCCAACCACTGTCTGATTAATCTGGTCGTGGATAAACGGACTAACCGGTTAATAATTCTTTCGGTAATCGACAATTTAGTCAAGGGAGCAGCCGGCCAGGCAATCCAGAATCTTAATCTGCTTTGGGGGTTGCCGGAAAATACAGGGTTAACAATGCTTCCTTTAATGCCCTAGAGACGCGGATTTTTTGTAAAACGGGGGATAGACTTTGCAATTAATAACTGGCGGGGTTTGTGCAGCCAAAGGCTTTAAGGCCGGAGCAGCCAAAGCTCGGATTAAACAGGACGACAAATATGATATAGCAGTGATTGTTTCCCAGGCTGCGAGTGTCGCAGCGGGTGTTTTTACGACCAATAAAGTACAGGCCGCTCCGGTAACGTTCAGTAAACAGGTGGTTGCGGCCGGAACAGCCCAGGCGATTGTCGTTAACAGCGGGAACGCCAATGCTTGTACGGGTGAACAGGGAATCGATGACTGTCAGGCGATGGCCGGGCAAACGGCCAGGGCTTTGGCGGTACAGGCAAACCAAGTAATCGTCGCCTCAACGGGAGTAATCGGGGTTCCGTTGCCCATCGACAAGATATTACCTGGAATCAGCCAGGCAACCGCGGATGCATCGGGTGATGGTGATAAGCGGGCAGCTCAAGCGATAATGACCACGGATACTTACGCGAAAGAAGTTGCGGTGGAATTTGTTCTGGGGGGCAAGCGCGTAAGGCTGGGGGGAATTGCCAAGGGTTCGGGAATGATCCATCCGAACATGGCAACAATGTTAGGGTTTATTACTACGGATGCCAATATCAGCCGGGATTTGTTGCAACAGGCTGTATCTGAAACAGCAGCAGATTCTTTCAATATGATTACTGTTGACGGGGACACGAGTACGAATGACATGCTCATTGTGCTGGCCAACGGATTAGCCGGCAACAGACAAATTGCTACGGCCGAGGAAGATTTCAACATCTTTAAACAAGCCTTGAACCAGGTTTGTCGTGAGTTGGCCCGATTGATTGCCCGGGATGGTGAAGGTGCGACCAAATTCCTGGAGATTACGGTCGAAGGGGCTCAAACGGCAAAAGATGCCCGCTTGGCGGCAAAGGCTATCTGCGGGTCAAATCTGGTTAAGGCGGCTTTTTATGGAGAAGATGCGAACTGGGGGAGAATTATCTGTGCGCTGGGTTATTCTCAGGCTGAGTTTGACCCGTCGCTAGTGGACATTTATCTCGGTTCGTTGAAAGTCGCTGAGAACGGTGCAGGGCTGGCTTTTTCTGAAGAAGAGGCCAAGCAGATCTTAAGCAACAAGGACGTAAAGGTTAAGGTTGCGCTGCACCAAGGTAACTTTCAGGCTACGGCCTGGGGGTGCGACTTGAGTCACGAGTATGTGACGATTAACGGCAGCTATCGATCCTAAGCTGTTTGGTTCAATGTTCTGCATCGGTTGGCGGATCTAAGGGGCTTAAGGGCTACCGCAACAAAGGCTAATACTAACAGCTCCGGGTTATTGAGCAATCTTTGCAGTGAAAATGGAGGGGTGGAATTGGTGCTGTCGGCGTTTGAAAAGGCTGAGATTCTTGTCGAAGCCTTGCCATATATTAAAAAGTTTTCTGGTCAAACTGTAGTAATCAAATACGGCGGAAACGCGATGCTGGATGAGAACCTAAAACGGTCGGTGCTAACAGACATTACGTTAATGAAGTTTGTCGGCATTAACCCGGTCGTTGTGCATGGCGGAGGACCGGAAATCAGCTCAATGCTGAAAAAGGTAGGCAAAACTACTGAATTTGTTCAGGGGTTAAGGGTAACGGATGCCGAAACCATGGAAATCACGGAGATGGTTTTAGCCGGCAAGCTCAACAAGGAAATAGTAACAACTTTGTCCGGCTTAGGGGCTAAGGCAGTCGGCCTGTCCGGTAAAGACGGAAATTTATTGACCGCGGTCAAAAAGCCCTTAACCATTACCGATGAGGCAGGCCGCGAGCAAGAATTTGACCTCGGTTTTGTCGGCGAAGTTTCGCAGGTCGACCCGGAGATCGTTCTTACCCTGGTAAACAAAAATTATATTCCGGTGATAGCACCGGTTAGCCCGGGTGAGGACGGCGAAAGCTATAATGTTAATGCTGACTATGTGGCCGGGCATATCGCTGGCGCTCTAAAAGCGGATAAATTGCTGCTTTTAACGGATGTGGAAGGGATTTTTGCCGATTATAACGACAAAACATCGTTGCTCTCTTCGGTATCGGTTGGAGAAGTTGACGGATTAATCAATTCCGGCGTGATCAGCGGCGGGATGATCCCGAAGGTTCAATGTTGTGTTCAGGCGATTCAATCCGGTGTAGGCCAGGTTCACATCATTGACGGGCGAGTGCCTCACTCCCTTCTGCTGGAAATCTTCACCGATCAAGGAATCGGTACCATGGTAACTCCCTAGGTACAAATAATTTTCATCCGGTGCCTGACACCAGATGAAAATTGGCACGGATGAACAAACTGAAAAATGTGCAGCTGGTGCCTGACACTAAATGAACAAATGACTAATGTAAGCCTGACACTAGATGAATAATGGGGGTGGCGAGATGTCTAACGCGGAAAGCGTAAGTATGGGACAGAAGTATGTAATGAATACCTACGGCAGGTTGCCGATGGCTTTGGTTAAGGGTAAAGGAGCACGGGTATGGGATGCCGATGGCAATGAGTATCTGGATTTTGTTGCCGGGTTGGCCGTAAATTCGCTGGGCCACTGCCATCCGAAAGTGGTAGAGGCTATTCGTGAGCAGGCAGGAACACTTTTGCACTGTTCAAATTTGTACTGGATTGAGCCGCAGATTCAATTGGCCAAATTGCTCGTGGAAAATTCGTTTGCGGATAAGGTATTTTTCTGTAACAGCGGGGCGGAGGCCAATGAGTCTGCGCTTAAATTAGCCAAAAAATATGCCAAAAAGAATTATGGTCCGGATAAATATGAGGTTATTACCCTGAAGAAATCTTTCCATGGCCGGACGTTGGCTACGTTAACGGCAACCGGCCAGCAGAAGTATCATCAGGGGTACGAACCGCTGCCGGAAGGTTTTAAGTACGCAACGATTAATGATATCGACGAATTGAAGGCACAGATTGGACCAAAAACCTGTGCGGTGATGTTAGAACCGGTACAGGGAGAAGGCGGCGTCCATGTCGTGGACTTTGCCTATTTACAGCAAGTAAAAGAGTTGTGCCAGCAATACGGTGCGCTGTTGATTTTTGATGAGGTGCAGTGCGGTTTAGGTAGAACGGGCAAATTGTTTGCCTACGAACACTCAGGTGTTACGCCGGATATTGTGAGTTTGGCCAAGGCTTTGGCCGGTGGCACGGCAATTGGGGCGATGTTGGCGACGGATAAGGTTGCCGCTGCATTTTGTCCCGGCGACCATGCCTCAACGTTTGGCGGTAATCCGCTGGCCACTGCCGCTGGGATTGCTGCCGTCACTGCGTTGTTGGAGGAAAAGATTGTTGAAAACGCGGCGGCGATGGGTGAGGTTTTAGCGCAAAAACTGCGTGAATTTTGCCGGAAGTACTCGTTTGCCACCGGCGAGCGCGGCCTTGGGTTGATCAGGGGACTGCAGCTTAGCATTGACGGAAGACCGATTGTGGAGAAGTGTCGGGAAAAGGGACTCTTGATTAACTGTGTTGGCACAGACGTCCTGAGATTCATCCCTCCCCTGATTATCAACGAGGCGGACATTAATCAAGCCATGCAAATAGTTGATGAGGTATTGGCAGAAACGGAGGCATCATGAAAGCTGCTTTAGTTTTGGCTAATGGTACCGTATTCTGGGGCGAAAGTCTGGGTGCAGTAGGCACCGTCCAGGGTGAAGTGGTATTTAACACCGGGATGACCGGCTATCAGGAGGTATTGACGGATCCTTCCTATGCCGGCCAGATTGTGACGATGACTTACCCGCTGATGGGAAATTACGGCGTAAATACAGAAGATGACCAGTCCGGGCGTATTCAGGTCAAGGGGTTTCTGATCAAGGAAGATTGCGCGGCGCCGAGTAATTGGCGCTGCGGGTCAACCCTAAACGAGGCGCTGGCCAGTGCCGGAATTATTGGGCTAAAGGGTATTGACACCAGGGATCTGACCAAGGTATTACGGGTACACGGTACGCTCAAAGGAGTAATTACCAACGAGGTTGACGGGCTGGAACAGCCTGAAGTGATTTCTGACTGGGCGAAGCGATTGCAGGCCTGGCAGCCGGAAACTAAGCTGGTTGAACAGGTTACTACTCCGGCAGCCTATAGTATTCCCGGCAGCGGGCCTCGAGTGGTGGTAATGGACTTTGGGATCAAAGGAAACATCCTGGAGCATTTGAAAGCAAAAGATTTTGACCTGGTAGTCGTGCCGGGTACGGCTTCTGCACAAGAGATTTTGACCTTAAATCCGCAGGGGCTTTTCCTGTCTAACGGCCCGGGAGACCCGAAAGACGTACCCTGGGCGGTAGAGACAATCAAGCAGTTGCTGCCCAAGTTACCGACGTTTGCGATTTGTTTGGGGCACCAGCTCACCTGCCTTGCTTTGGGCGGGGATACCTATAAGCTTAAATTTGGGCACCGCGGTGCCAATCAGCCCGTGCAGGACTTAAAAACCAAACGTGCGTATATCACTTCCCAAAACCACGGGTATGCGGTTGAGGGCAAGAGCCTGGCGAAAACTCCCTTAAGAATTTCGCACCTAAATCTGAACGACAACACGGTAGAGGGTGTCGAGCACCGGGAATTACCGGTGTTTTCGGTCCAATATCATCCAGAGGCCGGGCCAGGCCCGAGTGATTCTGTATACCTGTTTGACAAGTTTAGTGAGCTAATGAGTAGGGGGTCTGCCTAATGCCGGTCAAAGCGGGTCTCAAAAAAGTTATGGTTATCGGTTCCGGGCCGATTATCATCGGACAGGCGGCGGAGTTTGATTACGCCGGCACGCAAGCATGCAAAGCGCTGAAGGAAGTTGGCCTGGAGGTTATTCTGGTTAACAGCAATCCGGCGACAATTATGACAGATACGAATATCGCCGATAAGATCTATCTGGAGCCGCTGACGCCGGAGCATGTCAGCAGGATTATTGCCAAGGAACGGCCCCAAGGTTTGCTGCCTACTTTAGGCGGACAGACCGGGCTTAACTTAGCCTTGGAATTAGCGGAGACCGGGATTCTCAAGCAATACGGCGTGGAATTATTAGGAACTTCGCTCGAGACAATTAAGAAAGCGGAAGACCGGGAGTCATTTAAATTAACGATGCAGTCAA
>DATAMA010000119.1:0-3089 GCA_036260765.1 Desulfobacteria bacterium
GTGTTCCGCTACCTAAACGGGATGCTTTCTCTGGCGCATAACGGCAATTTAACCAATACCGAGGAATTGAGAGAGGCGCTCGGACGAAATGGTTCGGTATTTCAAACGACAACGGATAGTGAAGTAATCGTCAACGTTTTAGCCCGTTACAGCCAGAACAAACCCGAAGAAGCGTTGATGAAGTGCATGATCGACTTAAAGGGTGCTTACAGCTTGTTAGTGATGGCCGGCGGTAAGCTGTTCGGGGTACGCGACCCGCATGGGTTTCGCCCGCTGTGTATTGGCAAATTAGGTGATGCTTTTATTCTCGCTTCGGAATCCTGCGCCCTGGATACTGTAGGGGCAACCTTCGTCCGTGATGTTGAGCCGGGTGAAATTGTGATGATTGACGATAACGGCTTAACTTCGATTCAGGTATTACGCAATCCCCAGCGCTCGTTTTGCGTGTTTGAGTACATCTATTTTGCCCGTCCGGATAGCACGATTGACGGCGTGAATGTATCCTGGGCCAGACGGCAAATGGGAATTCAGCTTGCCCAGGAAGCCCCGATTGACGCCGATATCGTGATTCCGGTCCCAGATTCCGGTACGGCAGCTGCCTTGGGTTATTCAGCGGCCTCCGGAATTCCGTTTGAAGAAGGGCTGATGAAAAACCGCTATATTGGCCGGACTTTCATCCAGCCGAACCAGGAAATGCGTGCTTTAGCGGTACGGTTAAAACTTAATGCCAATCAACGCATCGTCAGCGGCAAGCGTGTGGTCATGATCGATGATTCGATCGTCAGGGGGACGACCAGTTCGAAGCTCGTCCAAATGGTCAGGGAAGCGGGGGCGACAGAAGTTCACCTGTTGATCAGCTCGCCACCGGTGCTGCACCCTTGCTATTATGGGATTGACACAGCTGAACGGGAAAAGCTGATTGCCACACAGAAAAAGATCGAGGAAATCAGGGAGTTCATCGGGGCCGACAGTCTACATTACCTAAGCCGTGAGGGAATGCTGAAAGCGCTGGGGCGTGAAGACCAATGCATGGCTTGTTTTACCGGCGATTATCCCGCCGGTTGCCCACAGAACAATAAAAATGCGAAATATAATCTGGAATAAGGCCAGGGGAAAGGTGGGAACACCGTTTAAATGGGGATTTCCTATAAAGATGCCGGCGTGGACATCAGTGCCGGTAATCACGCCGTAGAACGGATCAAGTCACATGTGGAGCGCACCAGGCGCCCGGAAGTTCTCGGGGGCTTGGGCAGTTTTGGCGGGCTGTTTGCCTTAGACGTCAAGAAATACCCCGAACCGGTATTGGTTTCCGGCACAGACGGGGTAGGGACAAAATTGAAATTGGCTTTTTTAACCGGTGATCACCGTACGATCGGGATTGATGCCGTGGCCATGTGTGTTAATGATATTCTCGCTCAGGGCGCTGAACCACTGTTCTTTTTGGATTATCTCGCAGTAGGCAAACTTGAACCATCGCAAGCAGAGGAGATTGTCGGGGGCATCGCCGAGGGCTGCCGTCAGGCCGGGTGCGCCTTAGTCGGCGGGGAAATGGCGGAGATGCCCGGTTTCTACCCTGTCGGCGAGTATGATGTAGCCGGTTTTGCGGTTGGGGTTGTCAATCGCGATAAGATTATCGACGGGTCGACAATCGGTGCCGGAGACGTGTTAATTGGGCTTCCGTCCAGCGGTTTGCACAGTAACGGGTTTTCGCTGGTAAGGAAGGTATTACTGGAAGTGGGCGGCCTTTCGCCGGAAGAGCATCTGCCGGAGTTGGGCTGTACGCTGGGTGAAGAACTGCTGCGGCCGACCAGAATCTACGTACAACAGGTTCTGCCACTTGTCGAGGCCGGGTTGGTAAAAGGTATTGCGCATATTACCGGCGGCGGACTGGTAGAAAATGTACCCCGGGTATTTCCGGGGGGAATCGGTGCGGTGATTGAGCGGAGTGCCTGGCCCGTACCACCGATATTTAAATTGATTCAGGCTAAGGGTAACATCGCTGAAGCGGAAATGCTGCGAACTTTTAATATGGGTATCGGCTTGGTGCTGATTGTCGCCAGGCAGGATTTAGAGCAAGCCCAGGCAATGCTGACCGACGCCGGACAACAGTCGTTGCTCATCGGTCATACTGTCACAGGAAAAAGCGAAATAACATTTACCAAGTGAGCAAATGCACGGAGGTGAGGTCTGGCACCAGATGACGATGGCGCATGTGGTGACTGACTACAAATGGACGTAAAGAGAGTAGGGGTGTTGGTTTCGGGGCGCGGCAGCAATTTACAGGCCTTGATCGATAAGATGCCGGAGATGCCTTACGAAATTAGCCTTGTGATCTCGGACAATACCAGGGCCTTTGCTCTCCAACGAGCGCAGGCAGCAGGAATTCAAACCCGAGTCATTGAACCCAAAGGTAAATCGAAAACAGCATTTGAACAAGAACTAGTCGATTGTCTTCGGACAGCGGGTGTCGAAATTGTGATATTAGCAGGCTTTATGCGCTTGCTGGGCGAGGAGTTCCTCAGACAGGCACCAGGACCGGTAATCAATATTCATCCCGCCCTGCTACCTGCTTTCCCGGGACTTCATGCCCAGGCCCAGGCCTTAAATTATGGGGTCAAAGTTGCAGGTTGTACTGTGCACTTCGTGGATGCGGGGATGGACAGCGGGCCAATTATTGCACAACAGGCAGTTCCAGTGTTGGAAAATGACGACGCGGAATCGCTCAGTGCGAGAATCCTTGAACAGGAGCACCAGCTGCTTCCCACGGCGCTCAGGCTGATTGCTTTTGGCCGAGTTGTCCTGGAAGGTAAAAAAGTACGGGTATTAAAGGAGTGATTGAGTATGGTTAAACGAGCTCTACTCAGTGTATCGGATAAGACGGGGATTACCGATTTTGCCAGGGAACTGGTCGCTTTGGGTTATCAAGTGGTGTCCACCGGTGGTACATATAAAACGATTAAGGGTGCGGGAATTCCAGTCACGTATGTGACCGAAGTCACCGGATTTCCGGAAATCCTAGACGGACGGGTAAAGACCCTTCACCCCAATATCCATGCCGGAATTTTAGCCAAAGGTACACCGGAACATCT
>DATAMA010000142.1:0-1562 GCA_036260765.1 Desulfobacteria bacterium
CCCCCATGATTCGCCAAAAATTTCTGCCAATTCTTTTAACTTTCTACTTATTTTTGCGAAATCCTCCATATGTTAGTATTTTAGGCTATGGAACATAGGGAGGATGCAATAGAAAATGGCTAAACTAAAGCGTTTAGCCACTAAAAAGGATTGCCTTGTTTCAATTGAAGAAACTGCCATTAGAATGGATGTACCGGTAGATAATGTGAAAACTTGCTTTTACTTAAAATTTATCTGAGAGCCCGCTTGAAAGAAGTACTGCTGTGCCCGGGTAACCGGATGATTTTTATCGGCGATCCCAAATAATTTTATGCGAATGAAATTTGACCCTGTTCGGGCACTGATCATCAGGTAACCTGCCGTATCGTTACGAAAACGAAAATCCAGAACCCCGTAGGCGACCGTAGCGTCCTGTCCACCCGCTACATAGTTAACCGGCAACGAGTGTCGGTGCCTTTCCACTATGGGCAAGTGTGCCTGCAGAACGGTCTGATACAAGGTGGTTGAATCCTGGCAAACCCCGCCACCATCTTGTCTTGTTTTACTTTGGTCAGCATATACCAGCGCCGGAAGATACCCGGAAGACCCGCTGCGTTCACCAACGGTCCCGTTAAACGAGAAAACAGTACCCGGGGCGACCAGTGTTCCGTCCAATGCTTTGGCCGCCCGGTTGATGTTCGTAGTCCTGGCAACATCTTGCGGGTTGAAATAGGTGGTATAGTCACCGAGAATATCCTTTACCTGCGTCAAATCATCGGCACCCGGACGTGCGCGCAGTTTCTTCACCTGTACCGAAACCGGTTGGCCGGAAACATCCTGCAACAACAAAGAATAGGTTCCGTCAACATCTAACCGATACCCGGATTGCTCATTCTGCCTAATTAAGCGCTGTCCGTCAAATTTGAGCGTGGCCTCAACCGGTTTACGATCTGTCTGAAGCGCCAAGCGTTGGAGTTGCGGGATAATTTCAGCGCGATCCAGCCTTTCCTCTCGCGGTACCATTGCGGAAAATACATCATTTCCGTTCCCAAGCACTTGCAATATTTTAGCTACCTGAAACCCAGAAGAGACGGATTGGTCCTTGAGCCACAGATCCAGCTTTGCCAGCGAGCGGTCCGTAACCAGAGGAAACTTTTTTTGCTGATAAGTGAGTGTATTGGGAATCAATCTCTGGGGAGCCTTGTTGTACTCCAGTGCATAAGTAGCCAGGCTCCCCAGCGTCGTGCCAAGCAAAACTTGCACAGCCAACAAGCCAAACAGTAGTCCTTTTTTTGTGACCCTAGTCATTGGTCAACTGATTGTTCAGATGCACACTCACTTCCATTAAGGTCTTTCTGGAGGTAACCTTTTGGGCCAGTTCCGCTGTAATAACCTCACCGGCAGGAATAACTTCACCATTGTCTAAGGTGACATCCTGATCTACAGTCTTGCCAATCATGAATTCGATTTGACGCTGTTCAAAACTGTTAAACGCCGCCTTTTCCTCGCCTGTATTCTCATACGCTGTACCCTGTTCGCTTACCGGTTCCGCTTCAACTTTAAAATCTTCTTGAACGCTAACT
>DATAMA010000146.1:0-3497 GCA_036260765.1 Desulfobacteria bacterium
ATACGGTGATTTAACGAGTGGCAAACGGATCATTACCGAAGACACCCGGAAAGAAATGAAGAAAGTCCTAAACGAAATCCAAACCGGCGAATTCGCCAAACGTTGGCTGCTTGAAAATCAGGCTAACAGGCCGGCTTTCAACGCTATGCATAAAAAAGAAGCGGAACATCCAATTGAAAAAGTTGGTAAAGAACTGCGCGCAATGATGAGCTGGTTAAAAAAATAAGTTCTTGACCGGTCATTGAGACAACCAACACTGCTCCCAGCCCCAAAAGGGCTGGGACCCCAAACAAGACAAAATCTTGTGTATTGAGGAGGGGCTTTGTATTGAAACCAATTTATATATTTGACACTACCCTGCGCGATGGCGAACAGTCACCGGGAGTAGCGTTGAATATCGGTGAGAAGCTGGACATTGCCAGACAACTGAAACGGCTGGGTGTCAATGTCATTGAGGCTGGTTTTCCCATTGCCTCTCAAGGTGACTTTGCAGCGGTTCAGGCAGTTGCCCGGGAAATTAAAGGTCCAGTGATCGCCGGGTTGGCCCGAGCCAACAAAGCGGATATTGATCGGGCCTGGGAAGCGCTTAAAGACGCGGATAAGCCACGCATCCACGTGTTCATTGCTACTTCTGAAATTCACATGAAATATAAGTTGCGCAAGACTCCGGACGAGGTATTGGCCGCCGCTACAGAGGCGGTGCGCTATGCGAAAAGCCTTTGTAAGGATATTGAGTTTTCCGCTGAGGACGCGTCCCGCAGTAATATCGATTTTTTGAGTAAAGTAGTGACCGAGGTCATTAAGGCTGGGGCCAATGTTGTCAACATTCCGGACACCGTCGGCTATGCTACTCCCAATGAGTTCGGCGATTTTCTTCGCAAACTCATTGCCAAAACACCGAATATCGATCAAGCGATCATTAGTGTACATTGTCACAATGATTTAGGCTTGGCTGTTGCCAACTCCTTGGCCGCGATTGAGGCTGGGGCGCAGCAGATTGAGTGTACGGTAAATGGTATTGGGGAAAGAGCGGGTAATGCGGCGCTGGAAGAATTGGTAATGGGTTTATACACCCGGGCCGACTATTACCAGGCGAAAACATCGATTGTCACCCAGGAAATTTTCCGGTCCAGCACTCTGGTGGGCAGGCTTTCGGGGATGTTTGTACAACATAACAAAGCGGTCGTTGGTAAGAATGCTTTTGCCCATGAATCCGGGATTCACCAGGATGGTGTATTGAAAGAACGCACAACCTATGAAATCATGAATCCGAAGTTGATTGGTGTAGATACTGACCAGATTGTTCTTGGTAAGCATTCCGGAAGGCATGCTTTTAAGGAGAGAATGACAGAGCTTGGCTTTGAACTTGAGGGCGAAGCATTGGACAAGGCATTCTTCCACTTTAAAGCTTTGGCAGATCGTAAGAAGGACATTTCTACCGCAGATTTGATTGCCCTGATGGGTGAACAAAAGCAGGCACCAGCAGCTTGCAAGCTGGATCTGCTGCAAGTTTCCAGTGGTAATCGCACTGTGGCAACTGCTACAATAGGGTTAATCATTAATGACAAGCTTATGGAAGAAGCTGCTTGCGGCGACGGACCTGTTGACGCTGCCTTTAAAGCAATTGATAAGGTAACCGGTGCAGGCGGTGTCCTGATCAGCTACCAGCTTGAAGCCATCAGCGGTGGAATGGATGCGCAGGGCGCGGTAACCGTGAGAGTACAATTTAACGGGAAGCCGGTGGTCGGTTTCGGCGTTAGCACAGACATTATTGAATCGAGTGTCAAGGCCTATATTGATGCGTATAACCGTGCCGTACAGGCCGGCCTGGTAAAACTGCCCAGTGCCACAGTTCAGCAAGCCTAAGGGGGAAGAGCCAATGGGAATGACGATTACCGAAAAGATATTAGCCGCTCATGCGGGTTTAGATGAAGTGAAACCGGGTCAATTGATCAATGCCAAACTGGACCTGGTCCTAGCTAATGACGTTACTGCTCCGGTAGCGATCAGAGAATTTAAAAAATTTGGCGACGCCAAGGTCTTTGATAAAAGCCGGGTTACGTTGGTCCCAGACCACTTTGCACCGAATAAAGACATTCAGTCCGCAGAACAGTGCAAAGTAGTGCGTGACTTTGCCAGGGAACAAGAAGTAGAAAATTTCTTTGAAATTGGACGAATGGGCATTGAACATTGCCTGTTGCCTGAGCAGGGTTTAACCTTACCGGGCGATTGCATCATTGGTGCCGATTCGCATACTTGTACATACGGTGCTCTTGGGGCTTTTGCCACCGGGGTCGGCAGTACAGACCTGGCCGCAGGAATGAAAACCGGAGAGGCATGGTTTCGGGTTCCGCAATCACTGAAGTTCTTCTTTTATGGCAATAAATGGAACAAGTGGGTTGGCGGTAAGGATTTAATCCTGTATGTAATCGGTAAAATCGGTGTTGATGGAGCTCGCTATCAGTCAATGGAATTTGCCGGCGACGGTATTAAGAGTTTGTCCATGGATAACCGGTTTACCATTTGTAATATGGCGATTGAAGCCGGCGCCAAAAATGGCATTATCGCGCCGGATGAAAAAACGCTTGAGTACGTAAATGGCCGCGCAAAACGTCCGTTTAAGGTCTATCAAAGCGATCCAGACGCGAACTACGCGGAAGTATACCAAATAGATGTTGCCGATATTGAACCGCAGATTGCTTTCCCGCACTTGCCGGAAAATACCCGCCCGGTCAAAGAGTCTACGCATGTTAAAATTGATCAGGTAGTAATCGGCTCATGTACGAATGGGCGCCTGGAGGATTTACGTGCGGCTGCGGCAGTATTAAAAGGCAAAAAGGTGCATAAGGAAATCAGACTGCTGGTTTTCCCCGGTACCCAGCAAATTTACCGGAATGCTTTAGCCGAAGGTATTATTGATACATTAGTTGAAGCAGGAGCGGCCGTAAGTACCCCAACCTGCGGACCATGTTTGGGCGGGCATATGGGTATCCTGGCAAAAGGCGAGCGTGCTCTGTCAACTACTAATCGCAACTTCGTCGGGCGGATGGGTCACCCGGAAAGTGAAGTTTATCTCTGTAATCCTTCAATTGCGGCCGCGTCGGCCATTTTGGGCAGGATTGGCAGCCCTGAGGAGGTGGCCTAATTGATTCCACAAGGAAAGGTATGGCGATTTGGCAAGGACGTTGACACTGATGCAATCATTCCTGCCAGGTACTTAAATACATCTGAACCGGCTGCTTTGGCAGCGCATTGTATGGAAGATGCAGATGCCGAATTTCCCCAGAAAGTTAGCAAAGGCGATATCATTGTCGCGGAGAAAAACTTTGGTTGCGGCTCATCGCGTGAACATGCGCCGATTGCGATTAAGGCTGCCGGGGTATCCTGCGTTATCGCTGCATCATTTGCCCGTATTTTCTATCGTAATGCCTTGAATATCGGGCTGCCTATTTTTGAATCAGTAGAAGCTGCGGCGAAAATTCAGGAAGGTGACATCG
>DATAMA010000159.1:0-5989 GCA_036260765.1 Desulfobacteria bacterium
TTAGTTTTCGAATAAAAAACTCAGTTAGGCTGTGGTAATCGGCAAGCGTTAACTCAGCCTCATCCAGGTCAATCGCATATTTGCGGGCAAACGCCGAAATGAACGGCCGGCTAAAACGGCTGCGGGCAAAGGCGCCGGCAAAACGGGAAATAGTCCTTTTGGGGATTAACTTCATTACTGTTAATTGAATCGAATCATACATTGCTGCCTCTCCTACAGTCCAAAATACCGGGCGTACAGGCCCTTGGCTTGTCCTTCATTATTGGTTCCCTTAATGATTGCGCGTCCGTCCTTAAATAAAACCAGTTCGTACCGGTCGACGATCAACCTGAGCAAGAAGTTGTTTACTTGCACCACTCCACTCAGACGCTTGGCAACACCGTTTAAGTCCAGGTCTGACCTGACCCCGGCCGGAACAATCTGCACCGCATCCCGGCCGCATAAATATGCAGTCTGAGTACCGGAATCCTGGCGGAGGAAAGTATAATCTCCCTTACCGCAGCACGGACAATCTTCCGAGCGGGCGTTGGTCAAGCTAACGCTGTCGTATCGGTTTTCCCATAAATCGAAAGAAACGAGATCCCTGCTCACTTTCGCCAGTGCTCCGACCAGTATTTTTAACGCCTCGGCGGTCTGCAGGCTGGCAACCAAACCGCTGGCCGGGTTAATAATTCCGGCAGTGTCACAGGTAGGCGCAAATCCGGGTCCCGGCGATGAATCAAACAAACAGCGCAAGCAGACGGTCTGACCGGGAACGAAAGCTGCAACCACGCCACTTGACCCGACTGCGCCGCCGTAGACCCAGGGGATATTTAACTTCCAGCAGGCATCGTTAACTACGAAACGAGTTTCAAAGTTATCCGTACCATCTACTACCAGGTCTATATCACGCAAAAGGTCCAATACGTTGCCCGGATTGAGATCGGCAATAACCGCTTCGCCCTGTACATCGCTATTGATTCTGTGCATTTTTTTCACGGCCGCTACCGCTTTGGGTATGGCCTTACTGGCATCGTCTTCGTCAAACAGGGTTTGGCGCTGCAGATTGCTATATTCCACGAAGTCACGGTCAATCACCCTGATCAGACCTACTCCGGCCCGGACTAAATTATTGGCGCTAACCGTACCCAAGGCGCCGACCCCGACTATGGCAACTTTCGCTTGCCTTAGTTTGTGCTGTCCTGCCAAGCCTATCCCCGGGAACAAGATTTGTCTGGAATAGCGCTCCACCATACCACCCCCTTGCGGCCAGTATTTACAAGTAAGCTGATTATCCCTGCACAAAACAGTTTGTTAGCCTAATGCAGGGGTTGACCGTTAACCAGGCTTTGTAGGGTTTGCAAAAATAAGCTGTCTTGCGGACGCAGTTTTACCGCTTGACTTAAATATTTGATGGCCGCCTGGTTTTCCCCAAGCTTTGCCAAACTTAAACCTAGATAGAACTGGCCTTCCGGCAAGTCCGGTTTATCTTTTACGACCGTTGTAAACTCCGCCGCAGCTTGCCGATAATTGGTCTGAGACAGATAAACTATGCCCAACAGATAGTGTCCGCCGACGTTATTGGGATCCTTCGTCAGGGCATTGCGCAGATAGGGCTCTGCGCCTGCGTAATCTCTGTTCCTGTTCATCATCGTCTGCGCTACCTGTACTTCCCGGTCAGCCGCAAAACCCAACCGCTGCGGTGTCCCTTCTTGTTGCCAACCGTAGCCAAATCCCAGACTAGCCGCCACGAAGAAGGCTGCCAACCCGGCCACCCGGGTTAATAACTGCCTGCCCTCCTGCGGAATGCCAACTACGGCAGCGGATAAAAAACCTCCTAAGAGGCCGCCGAAATGGGCCCAATTATCTACGGACGGGACAATAAAGCCATACATGGCGTTATAAGCGATAAGGAGCAAAATATCCCGGCCGATTCTTCTCCCCATTTTCGGCCGGCGCAACCAGAAATAAAGATAGGCGCCCATCAGTCCGAATAACGCCCCGGAGGCACCGGCTGAGATCCCGACGGTAAACGCGAAGCTGGCAATACCGCCAAGCAAGCCCGCTGCCAGAAAAATAACCAGGAAACGCCAGTGACCGAATAAGGCCTCAATCCCTGGGCCCATACTGAATAAGAACAGCATATTAAACGCGAGGTGAATTGGCCCGAAGTGTAAAAATACCGCAGTAATTAGGCGCCAGTATTGACCCGCAGTGATCAGGTCATTGACTTTTGCACCATACTGGGTGATCACAAGCGGATCAGCCGAGAATCTGTTTAGCACTGCGACAAATAAGCAAATAGCAAGCAACCCGTAGCTGACCACCGGCCGATCGATTTTGACCAGCGTGGTAAATTCCTGGTCCCGCTCCCGCATAATGCTTTGTTCAATCTGGTTTAAATTAACCTCAGTTACGCCGCTTTCTGCCGGATTAAGCAGCGGTGAACCGGGCGAAAGCAGGCCAAACTTACTTAACGGTAATCCTTTATGCGGATACGTTTTTCGTTCCGCCAGGTCTGCCAGCCAAGGCAGCAAATAGCAGCGTGATACCGCCGAGACTAACTTGGTATTCTGGAACTTCGCCTGGAGCTCAGGAGATACCGATTTGGACCAGGCATAGATATTAATTTGATAGGCAACTTGAAAGTTGTTTTTGGCCTGTAGCTGCTCCAGGTTATGGAACTCGCTCACAGCATTACTTAACAGTTCAGGCTCGGAAAACAGCGCCGTATCGATCAACTTTATCAGGTATAGGGTGTTTCCGTCGATCAGGTAAAAGTAATCGCCAGGAAGCGTTGTCTCACCAAAAGAGTTAATTACATCAGTACCCAGTTTAAAATATCCTTTATTCTGGATCAACCAGCATCCTAATTGATTAAAAAAACCTGCAGTGCTCATACCCATACCCCATTCATACCCAGTGTGGCTGCCTACACCCTATGCTACCATGTTCTTATCCAAGATGCGAGTCACTCCGGGTTT
This sequence comes from Desulfobacteria bacterium, assembly GCA_036260765.1. Taxonomy (GTDB): domain Bacteria; phylum Bacillota; class Desulfitobacteriia; order Desulfitobacteriales; family JAJXUE01; genus DATAMA01. The sequence goes on from DATAMA010000159.1 coordinate 2,964, forward strand.
ACGCCATATTCAAGTGGGCAAGCTCCTGATGCCTGTCTCTGCCCAATCTTTATTTACTGTTACCAGCTTAATCCTTTGTTGCGCGCCAGTGAGCATCCTTAAAGCCTCAAGTTCCGCGTGCACCTTATTTTCCGGGCAAAACAACCAAACCTCAATCAGCCCGTTCAAACAATTCGCGAAATATGCACGATTGATTTCGGCAAACATTACTCCCGCCCAAACCTGTTGTTCGTAGCAGCGCATCAATCCCTGTAAATCCTTGGCGACGTGGACAGAAGCGACGATCAGCTTTTTGTCAGCAGTGTTTCCCAACATGTCCACGATTAAAGCTGTTTCTCCCTTAAACCCAACATCCAATTGACTAAAAGTATTAGTTACCCCCAAGGCAGGTAACTCGTTACAGACCAGGCTTTCCAGATGATGCTTTTCCGGACATACTCGCGCAAACAGCTCCCGATCCCGGTTTAATTGATCGATGCGTGCTTCAAATGCCTGCCTGAATTCGCTGTTTAACAACCCTTCGGCATTGACCCAGCCTTCCCTTTCAGTGCGGCCGCAAATCATGCCGGGAACTTCGCGCGGATAACGGGTAACCAGGGTGATTCGCAGCCGTGCTTCTTTTTTGTTTATGTGCACGACTTCTAATCCCTTAAACCTGACGCTAACCTTATTCATCAAAAAGGAGATATTAACACCCTGGTTTGCAAAACCGGTAAAGTATCCTAATGCAGCAAGAAACCCTTTCCGGTCAACCGGATTAAATTTACGCGCCCAAAACATTTTGTCCTTGATTGCCGGTAAACTATAGCGTGGCGGAACAACCCGCGCATCCCTGCCCGGGATCAAAAAGGGATTAGCCAATTTCGGCGTGTAGTAAGCCAGCCGGACTTCAATTTGCGGGCCGAATGCTTTGGTCATTAGGCTTAACGTTGAACTAAACCCCTCACCAACCAAATATAGTGTTGTCCGTTGTCCATTGGCGATTTTATTGGCCCAAATCAATCCGCCGACCAATAGTTGTTGATGGCTCACCCCATCTTCCAGCGGACAAACTATCGCCACCCGGTGAATCAAGGAACCGCCCTTAAAATAGGCAATCCTCCCGGGAAGCCGCATAGCTTTGAGTTTGGACTGTTCCAAACGGGACAACTTTTCCGTGGTAAACAGCTCCAAATTGTTGGTAATGGCTGTAAGGGCTGCTTCAGCTTGCAAGAACATCACCCCTTACTACCATATAATCCAACCCGACTTTAAAAATGCCTACTTTGTATATAACCATAAAAATAAGCCGCGTTCCACAGAACCGGCTTATCAGATCGGCTAACCAGTTATTTTAAGAATTCCTCTTTAACCGAAAAATGCGCATCCCCTAATAGTTTGGCCAAATATTCCAGGGGAGTGTTGGCAACCTGGCCATACATCGTCCGTGTATATAGGTGTTTGGCATTGGGTAATTCCTGTTTCAGCTGACGGCGCAGTTTATTGCCGGAAAAATCGGCATCAGTAATCACATAGACCTCTCTGTCTTGCAGGGAAAGGATAAACTGATCTAATTTCGCCAAGCTTAAAGTACCGTAGGTACAGACAATATCCACTGGTTCGGCTAACACCTGTTTGAGGCGTAACTTATCGGTTTTTCCTTCAACAATGATCACTCGGTCATCCATTATTTCAACCACCGTCCAGGACTCGCTAACACTACAGTTAGAATCTAACAGCAATATGCTTGAACAAGCAGGAAATGAGCGCTACGATATAGTACAAACGATACAAGTTTAGCATAAGGGGGAAACACGATGAATCTCCATCACCTTAAAATATTTCTGGCTGTTGCCGAACATACCAGTTTTTCTAAAGCGTCTGATGTTCTCGGAATCAGCCAGCCCGCGGTTTCCGTCCAGGTCAGGAAACTGGAAGAGGAGTTAGGCATTCCCCTCGTAGAACAGTTGGGCAAGAATACCCATTTGACGCATGCCGGCGAGTTTCTCAGGGATCAAGCCCGCTTGCTTTTTCGCCTGGCCGAGGAAATTGAGGAACAGTTGGGTGAATTTCGCGGTCTGAAAACCGGTACGCTGAAGCTGGGCGCCAGTACGACCCCCGGTACCTACTTGATTCCAACCCTGCTTCAGACGTTTAAGCGCTTGTATCCGCAGGTAACCGTTTCCCTGCAGTTAGGAAATACCCGTTTCATCGCATCCCAATTAGCAGAAAACAAGATCGACCTGGCCATACTGGGCCAGGACTATTCGCCTTCATCGGAGTTCACCGTAGAAAAATGGTTAGTAGATCGGCTGTTGGTGGTGTGTTCCGCCGACCATCCCCTTGCCAAAAAGAACATCCTTACCTGGGAAGAAGCAAGGGCATACCCCTTCATTTTTCGGGAACCCGGTTCAAGTACACGCCATGTCTTCGAACGGTGGCTGGTGCAAAATAATCTATCGAATCCATCCGGTACAGAGTTAGCCAGCACAGAGGCGATTAAACGGGCCATCGCCGGCAGCACCAATTTGGGTGTCCTTTCCTCTCTTGCCGTTGAGTGGGAAATAGCGGCAAACCATCTAGTTTCCTTACCGATAATCGGCTTCAACCTAGAAAGAACTTTCTGCCTGGCCCAGCACAAGGATAAACGCCCAACCCCGCTGCTCCAAGAATTTAAGCGTTTCCTGTTGAATAATCAACGCACCTGATTTAGGCTAGTCGGCTTCCCGTTCAGGTAGTTCAATTCGATCCTTGAGCACATCCGTAACTGTCCGCCTCAACGAACGCTGCATATTCATGCTTGTCTTTTGCAGCCAGCGATAGGCCTCGGACTCCGACATTCCGCATTCACTCATCAACTTGCCCTTGGCCCGGTCAATCAATTTGCGCAGTTCCAGTTCTTCTTCAAGCTGACGGATCTTCTTGCGCAAATCCTGACTGAGGCCATAATTATTTTGGGCGATTACCAAGGCTGCAGCTAATTCCAGAGCGCCAATCGGTTTAAAGACAATTCCGGCCGCTCCACCTTCCGCTACTCGTCCCAACTG
>DATAMA010000160.1:0-3509 GCA_036260765.1 Desulfobacteria bacterium
ACTCCTAACCCGCCTGGGATTCGAAGTAGTGGAACCATTTGTCGTCGGCGGCGTAAACACTCCGACGGACCCAGCTGCTCAAGAAGGCGGAGAAGCTGCTTTCGAACTGGGTAAAAAGCTGGTTGCTGACGCCTTTTGAGTTTATTTTTTATTTTAATTAAAAAATGTCGTTTTGGCAATGTAGTAAAAAGTTGACTTAACTTAACTACCGGAACCAAACCTGTCAAAACCTTTCTGGTATGATAATTTTAAATTGTGCAACTCTATAATCAGAATCCCAACATTCATCCAGTAAAGGAGGACGTTTCAAATGGCAGGAGAACGTAATACAAATCAACCCGTAGTAGAAGGTGCCGGTAAAGCGCTTGATAACTTCAAGTACGAAATTGCGTCCGAGTTTGGGATTACTTTAGGCGGTGACCGTCCAAGCCGTGAAAACGGCCGTGTCGGCGGCGAAATGACCAAACGGATGGTACAGCTGGCAGAACGTCAACTGCAACAAGGTACCGGATTTATCGGTGGCGGCGGAACCAACATCCGCTAGCTTCTGCTTCTTCAACGAATTCAAAAACCGATGACCACTGTCGAAACAGTGGTCATTATTTTTACCTTTTTCTTTTTAGTAGAACAAAGACCGCACCAGATAAACGGCGACTGTCCACATCACCACCGCCGAGAATTTGTTTACCACTCGCAAAACCCGGCCTGATTGGTCGAGACGACCGGTAACTTTACCGCTTACGGCGAGCAAGAAAAACCACACCCAGGATACCGAAATTGTCGCCAGCGTGAAGGCCAGTTTTGCTTCCCCACTGTAATACAAAGAGTTGGTTCCGATTACCCCAATCGTGTCGACAATTGCATGCGGGTTGAATAACGATACCGAAACGGCAAACAGCACCTGTTTGCCGGCTGATAGCGTGGTAACCGTGTCTTCCCGTTGAATGGCAGGGTTACTGTGCCAAGTCAGCCAGCCAATATAAACCAGAAACACTGTGCCGATCCCCAACAATAAGCTCTTGAGCCAGACTGATGTCAACACAATAACCGAGACTCCGGTCACCGCAAGCGTTATTAAAATTGTATCGCAGATTCCTGCTGTAATCACTACCGGCAACGCTTGCAAGAAGCGCGCCTGCCGGGCACCTTGATTAAATACGAAGATATTTTGCGCACCTAGCGGCATAATTAAGGGAATCGCTAAAGCCAACCCGTGGATTACAGCCCGTAAAATCATTGTCCTACCATCACTAATCTAAATAGATGATCTAACGGTTATTCTGCAATTGTTGGCTTAATCCTTTTATTTTCCTGCTTTTATTCAGGCGACCCAATGCCACAGGGTAAACAAAATCGTAAAATAGGCCAAAAATGCGGCACTGATTAGCATTACCGGCAGCTGTAAAAACTTAAACCGGGTTACCAACGTAGCGCCCGCGAAAAATACCGGAAACGCGTTCATGCCCAGCCTTGGAATACTCATAAATGTGCCGGTGCTGAGCGGTATCGCTACCAACAGCAAGGTATACGCCGCATACGCCCAGCGGCGCAACCAAATTAACCAAGCCACCAGGATCAGATAGATAACGGTGAACCATTTTTCAACCGCGGAGCCCGGAATGTTAATCAGAGTTAAATGTTCCCACAACGGTATCCGGAGCCAGGCCTTTTGCGCATGGAGAAAAGCCAACGGATCACCGGTCTTGTCTTGCAAAAACAGGATAAAAGCCAGCGCTCCGAGCGGTACGAGCAAAAAACCAACTGCCTTCACGGCATCAACTTTCCCCTGCCGGTACTGGTGGTAAAATTCACCTAACAGGACAATTGCGCTTAAACAGCCCGTAACCCGCGTTGCCCCTACCAACATCGCCGCCAGGAAAGCGGCCAGCCATGCTCCCTTTTTCGCCAGATAATAGGAAAACACGGTCAAAAATACCGCCAGACCTTCCGTGTAAGGGGCGGAAAAATAAAACGAAAGCGGGAAAAATCCGGCAAAAATCAGAATATTACGCAGTGTATCCGGTTCCTCCCCCTCCGCTGAGGCAATTTGGTACAGGCACCATAGGATTCCCAGCAACAGGAAGTTAGAGAATAAGGTTAAGCTTAGGTAACGGTCCAAGGGCAGTTTACCCAAAACTTTTACGCTCAGAGGATATAAGGGGAAAAATGCCCAGAGAATCCCTGTGTAGCCATGATCGGCAATGTACAGATACCAGTTGGTATCCCAACGAGCCAATATTCCATACCACATACCCGCCTTGTAATTGCTGATTTCTGTCGCGAGATTTGGTACTTGATTTACAGGTAACGTGTGATAGGCCAGATACCCAAGCCAATAGATGATCAGCCGGGAAACTAGGAAGATGGAAATGATCAGGCTCCAAGGGGTTCGCGGTTTCGCCTGAGCCGAGAATGTCATGCCTTCACCCCCAACACCAACTCCCTATTATATTCCCCAGTTTCAGTCCGGCTATAATTACCGGTCAGTACCCGGTCTACTCCAGTCCCAAAGCTTTGTTGTAACAGTCTACGGCAAGATCATACTTCTGCAAATTATCGTAAATTTCACCCAACAACCCCCAAGCTTGACGGTCGCCCTGGTCTTGTGCCGTATGCGTACGTAAGAACTCCAGCGCGTGTTCCATATCCCCGCTGGACATCTGACAAGTAGCGTAATTAAACGCGATAATCCGATTCTCAGGGTCTATCTCTAAAGCCTGCCGATAACAAGCCAACGCTTTCTCCTTTTTTCCCAGCTCCTCAAGACAATTCCCCACATTGTTCAACAGCAACGGGTCAATGTTTTCACTCTCGGTTAGGCGGTCATAGTAAACCAACGCCTCGTCAAACCGGCCGCACTTGCTCAGTGCCGCCGCCAGGTTGGCTGTTGTTTCCCGATCATTCGGCGCCATTTCCAATGCTTCGGCGTAAACTTTGACAGCTTCCGGATAGCTGTTCAGATTACTTAGGGCAAATCCTAAATTATTATAGAGTACTGCGCTGGGAGTACCCAGTTTTATCGCGTTTTTCAGGGCTACTGCCGCTTCAAAATACTTTCCTAACATCGCGAGACAAATTCCTTTGTTCCCTAGGGCAATTGGTTCGCGTTTTCTTAACCGCAGACACCCCTCAAAACATAACATGGCGTCATTGACGCGCCCTAACTCCATTAAGACCAAACCCTTCTCGTTAAGGGCAGCCAGATCTTTCGGGTTGCTGGCGGTTGCGCGTTCTAAACATTCTAAGGCCGCCGCTGCCTCTCCTTGCTGCCGGTATACTTTTGCTTTCGCTTTCCAGACTTCCGGATTAGCAGGCGCCAAATCTCCCGCGCGTTCTAGCGCTTTTAATGTTGCCGTGTTATCGCCCTGAATGGAGTAAGCTTCACCCAACCAATACAACACATTGGGGTTAGGGCCAATATTTAGCATTGTTTTTTGTAACTGTGTTACCGCCTCGGAGGATCTTCCCGCTCGAATAAGCAGACGGGCAAGTACCAGTCGAATATCCGG
>DATAMA010000163.1:0-2666 GCA_036260765.1 Desulfobacteria bacterium
GCGTAAACCGAACCGGCAATCGGGAAGGCCTCAGACATCCGCGCATAGCTGAAGGCGGTGAAAATCATGCCAACCATCCCGATAATGTAAGCTAAAGCCACCATGCCCTTCGAGGCATCAAAAACGTAACCATACACCCCGAACGGGGCAATTGGCACCATAAAAATCATGCCGTAAATCAATAAATCCCAAAACGTAAGCGCTCGTTTCAGCTCTTGCTTATAACCGAACTGCTCAACCGACATTGTTCAATACCCCCCTATCTCTATTTACGAAGCAGCGCTTTTGGCAGCTCGCAACGTACTGTTTTTTGTGGATCGACAATCTGACAAATCCGGACATTGCCGGCAAGGCTAATCAGGGAAATTGCCCCATAGGCGGAAAACCCATAATCAGTTTCCAGCAGTTTCACCATATTGCGCGTCGCTTGTGCCGCCGCATCATCCAGCAACTTCGCCGAGGCAATGGTGAAAATCACCTCGCTTGTTTCCGCTGCCGGCAATTTCCACTGTTTGTCCTTTAACACAGTGACTGTAAGGGTTACTTCACCGGCAACTTCCGCGCCGCATACCGAAACTTCACCATCACCCATGGCAGCGTGCAGATCGCCAAGGGCCAGGAGCGCTCCCGGCACGTTTACCGGCAGATACAGGGTTGTCCCTGCCCCAATTAAATTACAGTCCATATTGCCCCCGTGGCTGCCGGGTACGCCGCAGGGCACAGAATCCTTAGCCGGCGCGGTACCAATTACCCCAATCATCGGGTTCAACGGAATAGCAATCTTACTGTTAAAGATCGCCTTACCCTGTTTAATCGGAATTAACCGGATCTCGTTTTCCTTAAGTTCATCCCCGATAACCCCCATGTCAGGGCCGGTTACCATCACAGACTGATCACCAAAGGTTATTTGCTCGATGCTTACGGCCAGGGTGTCACCCGGTTCTGCTCCCTCAATATACACCGGGCCCGTTGCCGGATTAATCCGGTTCCAGTCCAGTTCATTAAACGGAGTATCCACGCTGCGGATTTGGTCTTCGAAACAATCCCGCGTCTCAAACACCAGCTTTGACCCGCTTGGCACCTTCAGTACCGGGGCATTTTCCGGCGCCAAAGCATAGATCAGGTTATCTCTGCTAATGCGATACATGTCCTTTCTCTCCTTTTAAACAAAATTTATCTGTTACCAGTACAATGCTGGTCCGGATAGCACACAAATCAGCTAAAACAACTCCAAATACTCATTGACTTCCCAATCGGTCGTATGCTGCATGAAACGTTCCCATTCTGCCCGGCGCAACGTCAGATAATGATGGAAGAACTCCTGTCCCAACATCGACTCAAACAAGGGATCCGCTTTCAGGGCCAGGAGCGCATCCGGCAGGGAACTGGGCAAGGTCATCTCCCCTTGATAGGGGTCTTTGTTGCCCAAAGGCTCTGCCGGTTCAACCCGGTTGCGGATTCCGTCCAAGCCTGCGGCTAAAATTCCCGCTAGGGTCAGGTAAGGATTGGTATCAGCGCCGGGCAGCCTGTTTTCCAGCCGGGTCTGCTTGCCGCGTGACTGCGGCACCCGAATCATCGCACAGCGATGGTCATAGCCCCAGGATGGAGTTGTCGGCGCAAACGAGTATGGCTTTAAGCGTTTGTAGCTGTTAATCGTCGGATTGGAAAGCGCACACAGCGCCGCCGCGTGCTGCAGTTGTCCGCCGATAAACCAGCGGCACAGGTCAGAAAGTCCGTCCGGCTTGGCCGGATCATAAAACAAGTTGTTCCCGGCCTCATCGAACAGTGAGTGATGCACATGGGCGCCGCTGCCGTTGCTGTCAGTAACCGGCTTGCTCATAAATGTCGCCGTATAGCCCTTTTGCTGCAGGATTTCCTTAATGCTGGTCCGGTAGTAAAAAGCCATATCGGCAATTTCCAGACCCCAAAACGGAGAATTCGAAATTTCAAATTGGCCCGAGCCGTACTCCGTATTGGCAACTTCCGGGCCCGCACCCATATCGTTTAAGGCAAACATCACCGAATTTAGGATATCGGTCACCTGGGACTGCTTGATCTCTGAAAAGCATTGCAGGCCCTGCCAAACCGGCTTCAACCCGTCTTCTGTCCTGGTAAACACGTAAAACTCGTATTCAAATGCCCCCATAATCCGGTAGCCTTCCCGCTCAAATTCCTGCAGTACGCCGCGTAAAACCTGGCGTGGCGCAGTTTTCACCGGTTCATCGGCGGCAAACAGGTCGGCAATCACCCTTGCCGTACCCGGTACATAGGGCAAGATTCCGAACGTGCTTAAGTCCGGCTTCAGCATCCAGCTTGGGTAACCTGCGGCGTAACCGTCTCCGGCCTCAACGACCAACCGGGCCGAGGTATCCAGGGAAAACAAAGCCGAGGGAAAGGAGATACTCTCCTCACCGATCATCTCCATGAAATGACGAATCGGCACGTAACGGGACCGCGGGACATTCGAGTTATCATGCAGGCAGACCCGCACGGTATGGATTTGATGGTCTCTCACTACTTGTTGGACATGTGCCTTCCAATCAGCCACGTTCAAACTGGCTCCTCCTTATAAAGCTAAAAGCTTGCTGTGTTAGTAAAATCTTCTTTTAGGTCAGCTATTATAATACAATAGCAATTTTGATGCCAATTACCTATGTTTTCACAAG
>DATAMA010000192.1:0-7164 GCA_036260765.1 Desulfobacteria bacterium
GCCCAGGAGCGGCCGTCTGCCGCTTGTTTAATCCGTTTTGCCAAGCCGGTTAAACTACCACCCGGCGGCTCAAGAATAATCAAGTCAAACTTAATTCCCAAGTCCTTCAGAATTTCCTGTTCCAGCTGGCCGTAATAGCCAAAACGGCAAGGACCTACCCCTCCCGTCATTAGGATAGTATCCGCACCCATTTCCGCGGCCTCAATGAAGTTGCCGACATTTAGTTTAAACGGCAGACAGGCCCCTTCCGGGCAATACTGCGTACCTAAACTCAGGGTCCGCTTTGAATTGTACGACGGCACAATAAACTCAATATCCAGGTAATCAAATAAGGCTTTGACCGGTATCCATAAATTACCCATGTGCGGAAAGGTTACTTTCAATTTCAACCCTCCTCCGCAGCATATCAATAAAGGCTTCGAGCCGGGTAATCATCCCGGCCTCCCCGGTATGCTCATCCATTGACAGTGATAAAAACGGTTTACCGCTTCTCCGGCAGGCACGTTCAATCATGTCCTCAACCATTGAATCAGGGCCGCAACCAAAGCAGCTGACATTAATAATCCCGTCAATCTGGGGATCAGCAATAAAACTCAAACCGGCCCCCAGAATCTTTTTGCTGTGGCTCCAAAACATTTGTTTCGGCATAGCATCCAGGTAAACCTGGCATTTTTCCGGTTGTTGCCCTTCCGGAGTCAGCAGCCTTACTCCCAGTCTGTTGAGCTTTTTTCTCAACCCAAGGTTAGTGAACTCGTCATAGAGTATGTAAGCATGACCAAGTAAACCCATGGTCAGTTGTCCTTCTTCCGGCCGCTTTTGGACGCGAAGCCCCTTAATTGCCGCTTCAAATTCCTGTCCGGAGTACAAGAGACTAACAAATCGCTGTTGGGCCAACCTTGCCCTACGGGCAGCTTCCTTGGTTTCTTTGCTGCCAAATCCCAGCTGTTTGCCTAAAGACATGAAGCTTTTATCCAGTTCCTTGGGGTTATGGCGTAAATTGAAATCAGCTGTAAGGATAGGCGGCAAATCCGGGACCAGCGCTGTGACAACCTCCGGGAATCCCAACAATTTTGGGCATAGATAGGTTTGCTTTTCCATACTAACCATCCGGGGTAAAAAGAGATAATCCAGCTGTTTTCCCTTCAGACTTTCCACATGGCCAAAAAACACTTTTACCGGTAAACAGGTCTCGTCAGTAGCTAGAACAATGCCGCGGTTAAATATCGGGCTTGAGGTCGGCGGTGATAAAACCAGTTCAACCTTTAGTGAATGAAAGAACTTTTCCCAGAGAGGAAAGTAGTTATAGTATGACAACCCTCTGGGGATTCCGACTCTGATCGACAACTTTTTGCCTCCTTTAAGGTTACTGGGTCTAAAATTGATCGCAACTATTTGCTCGTTCAAATTATCAGCTTCAAACCAAATTGGCTGTCGTTGACCTCACGGTCCCCAAACTGCTACTTTTGCGGCTGACGTTTGGGATCTTGCGGCTTAAGCGCACTCGGGCGGGTGTTGAGAATTGGCACCGGCGAACGCACCAGAATCGTTTTAAGCGCCTTCCAGTTAAAGGGAATCAGGGGCCAAAGATAAGGCACACCAAACGATTTGGTCGTTGCCAGCAGAATAAGCAGTAATACTATGCCGCCGACAAATCCCCAAATGTTAAATAACATTACGGCGATAATCAAAAAAATGCGGACAAGGCGATTGGCCATGGCCAATTCATAGCTTGGAGTAGCGAAACTGCCGACTGCGGCAAAGGCCAGGTACATTATTACTTCCGGCGTGAACATCCCTACTTTAATTGCCACATCGCCAATCATAAACACCGCGATCAAACCAAGCGCCGTTGCCAGCGGAGTGGGGGTATGTACTGCAGCCATTCTGACCATGTCAATCCCCACTTCCCCGAGGATAACCTGCCCAAACAGCGGTATTTTTGCCGGCTTCTCCGTCCCAATAAACTTTAACCAGTCCGGCACATAGCTGGGATTAATAGCGAGCATAAACCACAGCGGCACCAAAAAGACTGACGCCAGAATAGCAAAAAATCTGATCCAGCGGATGTAAACACCGACAGCGGGGTTTTGCCGATATTCCTCAGCATGCTGAACGTGATGGAATAAGGTTGCCGGGGCAATAATTACACTTGGTGAGGTATCGACGATAATTAACACATGCCCCTCCAGGAGGTGGACAGAGGCCACATCCGGCCGTTCAGTGTACCTGATGCGGGGAAATGGATTCCAGCGGGTGCCCCCTAAGATGTATTCTTCGATCGACTTTTCCGCCATTGGCAATCCGTCAATCTTAATTGCCTTTAGTTCTTGCCGCAGTACCTTGACCATCTCCGGGTTAGCTACGTCTTCGATGTATGCTAAACAAATGTCTTGTTTGGCCCGGCTGCCTACCTGGAGGATTTCCATGCGCAACTTGGGGTCGCGGATTCTCCGGCGCACTAGCGCACAGTTAAACACCATTGTCTCGACGAAGCCGTCTCTTGATCCCCGGACTACCCGTTCGATATCGGGTTCTTCCGGGTTGCGGGCCGGATAAGAACGGACATCGATAATGATTGCGCATTCCGCCCCGTCGACAATCATGGCGATACAGCCAGACAGGATGAAATAGATGATCTTGTCCATCGTATCTTCCTGGACAACCTGATTGTAGGCGATGCGCCCTTTAAATATCTTTTCCATTGCATTCGGTACAACATTGGCCCGCTCTGCTTCAACCAACAAAGTCATAATTTGGGCCAGGACCTGCCCGTTCAATAACCCATTCATCCCATAAAGGGCTACCTTTTTGCCAGCTACCAACATTTCCCGAACGATGACATCAAAGCTGTCCGGTGCCCCCAGTTCCTTGTTTAGAAAATCTACGTTCTCCTGATACTGTTTCCTGACCTTAATGTCCTTTTCACTGTCTGGTTGTTCTGGCATCGTCTTCGCTCCTTGCCATAATCTCCCGGACCGCCCGGGTAGTCACCTCTGCACCTAGACGGTAGTCATCTTTCCCGTCCATTTTTCCGATATCCCCGGTACCAATGACGATTGGTACCTTCAGTTCGTTCAAAACCTCAACAGTGTCTCCTTCCAGGTAACGGTGGCCTTCCGGCTCGCCATAACCGTATTTATCTACCGGGCCGGGAACAAGTTCACCGTTTCGATCAACCGAAAAATCAACCGTAACCCCTTGATATGTATAAGAGTTTGAGGCCACGGCGACAGTACCCAATATCTCAATATTCGGGTCGTTAGCCAGATACTGTAACACCGTTTCGCCCTGGCCCTTGCCTGGTTTTCCCCGGTCGTCAACCATGACCAGGACCGGTTCCTTGTTAGTCTGTTTAATTAACTCAACAATTTGTTCCCCGGATAAAATTGTCGGATTTCCCTGCGAAGCTGAAATACATGATCCTCCGACACGGGCTGCAACAACCTCAAGTGTCCGGGCCGCTACCTTATCTCCGTCCGTAACCAGGATTACTTTATACTTTTTCACCATCATCCATATCCTTTATCAACCTTTCGGATCAAAGATAACTGCCATGAGGTAACCAAAAATGACGGCGGCAGCTATTCCGGCAGCTGATGCTTCGATGCCGCCGGTAAACGCGCCCAGTAATCCCTTCTTTTCAACTGCTTCCATCGCCCCTTTAGCCAGGGTATAGCCGAAGCCTGTCAAGGGAATTGTCGCTCCGGCGCCGCCAATCTTTACGAGCGGGCCATAAATGCCCAACCCTGTTAAGATAGCTCCACCGGTAACATAAGTAACCAGCACGTGTCCGGGTGTGATCGACGCCTTAGTCAGATCGATCAACAACTGAGCAATGACGCAAAGTGCCCCCCCAACCAGAAATGCCGGTATAACCATTTTCAACACGTTTAACCCCTCCTAAGCCGGCGCTTCCAAAACCACGGCATGTCCAATCGCGGGAATTGACTCCCCCTGAGCGCAGGAAGTAGAGCTCATTAACGCTCCGCTGCCCACAAACAACACTCTTCTCAATCTTCCGGCGAGCAATTCTTGCATGATGTGACTGTTTATTACCACAGCCGAACATCCACACCCACTGCCCCCTGCGTGGGTATCCTGGTTTGGGTCATAAATTAGTACACCGCAATCAGTAAATTTTTTATCTAATTGATATCCCGCCTGGCGCAACAGGTCTTTGCTAATGTCCAGTCCTACTTGACCAAGATCGCCGCTAATGACCAGATCATAAGCCGATTCATCGATTGCCAAATCCTTAAAATGCGAGATGATCGTGTCCGTAATTGCCGGCGCCATTGCCGCGCCCATATTATTGACATCACACACACCAAGGTCAACTATTTTTCCCATAGTCGCATGGGTTACCTTTACGCCATAACCCTGCTTTGCCAGTAGAGTTGCTCCGGCGCCGGTAACCGTCCACTGCGCGTACATCTGCCGTTGTGAACCGAGCTCGGTGGGGAAACGGAATTGCCGCTCGGCAGTATCATGATGGCTGGAGGCAGCGGCGACCACTCGGTCTCCGTACCCGCCGTCAATTAACATGGAACCCAGTGCCAACCCTAAAGCCATTGTCGAACAAGCTCCGTATAAGCCTATTAATGGGACTGACACGTCACGCGCCGCATAGTTGGTCGAAATAATCTGATTTAACAAGTCGCCGGCCAGGAGATAGTTGATGTCCTTATCCGTCAACTGGGCCTGGGCAATGACCATTTTTACGGCGTCCTTCAACATCTTGCTTTCAGTTTTCTCCCAAGTCTGCTCACCATCAAGGGTATCCTTTAAAATCTTATGGAAACAGCTGCCTAACGGGCCTTGTGCCTCCATCGGGCCGACAACACTGCCAAAGCCTACAATTACCGGTGGAGTAGCAAAGGCAACCGTTTGTTTTCCTTTTAACTTTGGCGCGGTCATCGCATCCACCCTATCAAGAATTTGATTATGCCGATAATAAAAGAAGTGGTAATGCCATAGACCAAAACCGGTCCGGCAATCGTAAACAGTTTGGCGCCAACTCCGTAAACATAACCTTCCCGTTTGAATTCCATCGCCGGTGCGACCATCGAGTTAGCAAACCCGGTGACCGGCACAAGTGAACCTGCGCCGGCCCGTTTGCCAATTTCATCGTATACCCCCAGGCCAGTTAGAAATGCGCCAAGAAAAATCATCACGATCGTACTCGCCGAGGCCATGCCGACACCGTTAATACCGAAAGATTTTAATATATTTTGCACGATTTGACCGATGGCACAAATTAGACCGCCAATTCCAAACGCATAGAGGCAATTTTTTACCACCGTCGGCTTGGGAGTATGTTGATTCATGACTTGTTTGTATTGCTGGGGAGTTAATTTCGGCTCCCCGGCAGATACGATTTGACCCTTTGGCTGCTCGGGACCGACTAAATCCACTAACGATTGTAAAGGCTCCGGAAATCTGGACTGCTGCGCTTTCTGTTGCTGTTGGCGGTTAAATTGCTCAGCTTGTTTTAAGACTTGCTTTTGCCCTTCGCCCATTTTTTCATCGTTATTCATGACAATTGACCCTGCCTTTACGGAGAAAGTCCGAGGTCGGTTATGAACCCCGGACGTGTTTATCATGACCGTTTTTATGTCCAGAACGGGTAGTTCAGGGACTAATCCAATAGTTCGCGGCTAATCTTTATAGGCTACTTTTACGTTGGCCTTGTATTCGATTAGCTCGCCGTTGCGGACTCCGGCAGTGAGATTATATACTTCTACTCCGGTTATGTTGCTAACGCTTTGTGACGCTTTTTTAACCGCATTGTGCACTGCTTCATTCCAGTTGTGACTTGATTCTCCGATTAACTCAGTTACCTTAACAACATCCATGCTAAACAGTACCCCCTTAGAAAATTTCTTAGGTAGTATGCGCCTGCAATCAGGATAATATTCACCGTTTAACCATTGTTGCTGCGCTTGGTTTAGGGTCCGGAAGGTGGGAACGGTAAAGGCTAAACAATAGAGCCAAACTACAAATAGCCGCTAACAGCAAGACAAAAATAAGCAACTTAACACGCTTTGACCGCACACGAAACCCTCCCGAGCATTCTTTCCCATTGCTCCTTTGCTTATTGCAGTAATTTTTTAACCTCCTGCCTGGTCTTATTGACGTCAGGTACTAACACAGACATCCCGTTAACAATACCCTCGACCCGCGCGTATGGCGAAGGCACAGTAGCTGATTTGACATCTTTCACAAAGCTTGCCAACAGCGCGATGTGGCTAAGTGTCGGCAAATCTAGATTCGTCTCAATATAAGGTTTAATCGCCCGGACAAGCTTGGGAAGGTAATAGACTGCCTGGATACCCTGGACCTTGGCAACCAGGGCCTTGATCAATTTTCGCTGTCTTTCTACCCGGGTATAGTCACCCTGCTCATCATGGCGAAAACGTACGTAACCAAGCGCCTGTTTTCCGTTCAGGACTTGTTTTCCCGCTTTTAAGCGGATATCATACACGCCATCGTCGTGATAGTTCATATCCTTTTCCACATCAACCTCTACCCCGCCAACAGCATCAACCGCCTTGGCAAAACCGGCGAAATCTGCTACGGCATAAGCGTTAACGGGTACGCCCAGAAAATTACTGACTGTCTTGCTCACCAACTGTGGACCGCCCATTGCATAGGCAGTATTAATTCGATGCCTGACTGGTTTAAAAGCGGGAATGGTGACAAATGTATCCCGCATTACTGAAAGCAACACCACGCTTTTGGTATTAGGGTTTAAACTAACCAGAATCATGCTGTCCGACCTGCTCGGCTCCTTACCCCTGGCATCAACGCCGATTAACAAAATATTTAACCGTTGTGCGACACCGCTATTAATCGCCATTGGTTCAGGCGCAAGCGAATTGTTATTGTCTGGTGATGATGCCGTAGCATCTGTTGACGGCAGTACAGTATCTGATGCTGGCGGCACTGAATAATTTTCAGTTTGATCTGCTAACGGGTGAGCCGGTAAAGATTGCGGGATCCGAGGATACATTAAACCTAAAATCCCCAGTACACCAAGCACTGCCACAATCACTGCCAATCCTTTAAAACCGTGTCCCAAGGCCTTCTCACCCCTTAAACATAATTGTTAATGTTGCTATCCTGAATTAGAGTTTTATCCGACAATTTATCTGGCATTTTTTA
>DATAMA010000202.1:0-2871 GCA_036260765.1 Desulfobacteria bacterium
ATAGTAAAAAAAAAGCCTGCTCTCCAAAATGGAAAGCAGGCATTCATCAAGTCTTAGAGGTTTTCCAGAAGTTCTCTGACAATTTGGTTTACTACTTTGCCGTTCGCGCGGCCTTTGGTCTTGGGAGTAATCGCTCCCATCACCTTCCCCAGGTCCTTCGGGCTTTGAGCCCCGACCTGAGCAATGGTTTCCTCTGCCAGGCGTCGAATTTCATCTTCACTGAGCTGTTGAGGCAAGTACTCCATCAGAAAAGCAATCTCCTGATTAAGTACAGCTACCTGATCCGGGCGGTTAGCTTTCTCGAACTCGCTGATCGCATCACGGCGCATTTTTACCTCTTTGGCCAACACCTCAATTACCTCGGCATCGCCAAATTCGATCTTCTTGTCGATTTCTACATTTCTTATTGCCGCCCGAACCATGCGAATAACGGAAAGCCTTAACTTTCCGGCTTCTCTGGCTTTCATGGCAGCCTTCATATCTTCAATCAACCTGTCCTTTAAAGACATGGGAAAACACTCCTTGGATAGCCTAGCTAAACTTACGCTTTCTGGCTGCTTCGGACTTTTTCTTTCTCTTCACGCTGGGTTTTTCGTAGTGTTCCCGCTTTCTGAGCTCAGACAAAACCCCAGACTTTTGACAAGTACGCTTAAACCGGCGGAGTGCGCTATCCAGGGATTCATTTTTTCCTACTCGGACTTCGCTCATCTATATCCCTCCCTCCACCATTAACGTAAGGCAGTTAATGCCTTAAACACCATGTGCAAGCTATAAAGGCATAATACACATAGTACATTATACTATAAGCAAAATTTAGCGTCAACTTAGCCGATTTTGGCATTCTCAGCTGTGAAAACTTTCCAGGTTAGCAAGCAGTCAGAGGTAACTTTTAACCAGGACTATTTTTTAAAATTTTAAATTTAATAATGCATTGCCTAAACTATTTTAGCGCCGAGTTTTTTTCCGCCAATTAGATGAAAATGCAGGTGTTTAATTACTTGTCCGCCCTCTTCACCACAGTTATTAATCAGGCGAAAACCTTTTTCTGCAATACCTAACTGTGCAGCAATTTTATTAGCTGTTAACAGTATATGTCCAAGTAACTCTTTGTCACCCTCAGAAGCATCAACAAGGCTATCACGATGTATCTTCGGGATAATCAACACATGAACAGGCGCAACGGGGTTAATGTCCTGAAAAGCCAGTACCCGCTCGTCCTCATAGACAATCTTCGCAGGGATATTTCGCGCAACGATGCTACAAAACAAACAGTTATCCAATTTGATTCACCTCCGTCCAGAGTCTTTTATTCTCCAAAGGCTGGGGTTTATCCTCCACCTCTGGGCATTTCCATGTAAATACCTTGTAAATATTCCTTCAACGCCTTGTCCAGTTTGACCGTAACCAGGCAGCCGCGTAAATCTTTCGCGGCACGGAACCGGACTCTCAAGTAATTGTCCGTATGGCCTTCCCACTCGTCAGGTTTAGTTGCTTGTTCCACTAAAACCTCTACCGTTTGGCCGATAAAATTGTCGGCATAGCGGCGCCAACTCAGGCGTGCCAAATCAATCAAATCTTTACTGCGGTGCTCTTTTACCTCCGGCCGGACCTGATCCGGATATCCGGCTGCCGGTGTACCGGCCCGCGGTGAATATTTAAATACATGAATACCCGCAAACTGCATCGATCGGGCGAATTCGAGCGATGCCTGATGGTCGGTCTCACTCTCTCCGGGAAACCCAACAATAATATCCGTCGTGATCGCGATTTCTGGCAAAGCCTCCCGCAGTCTTTCTACAACAGCCGCAAATTTCTGCGTTGTATACGGCCGATGCATGCGTGCCAAAACACGGTCGCATCCGCTCTGCAACGGAATATGCAGGTGGCGGCAAATCGTCGGATTGGCGACTATCGTCTGGATCAATTCATCTGTAATTTCGACCGGTTCAATTGAACTTAATCGCAGCCGGCGTAGCCCTGGTAACACGGCCATTCTTTGCACCAAGTAGTTTAGATCAAGGCCCAGGTCTGCTCCATACGCTCCTGTGTGAATACCCGTCAGGACCAGTTCCTTATATCCTGCTTCGATCAGGTGTGCCGCTTCACTTAGGGCATTTTCAGGCGGACGGCTCCGAATTGGCCCCCGCGCATAGGGAATAATGCAGTAGGTACAGTACTGGTTACAGCCTTCCTCTATTTTCAGCGTTGCGCGTACCCGGGACTCCTGTTCAATCAGCGGGAGTTCCTCAAAACTTACGCCCTGCCAGCTGTCCCGTACCACATTGAGCGGCCGGTGTGCTTCGCGTACTTCTTCGACAAGCTCCAGAACGCGGCCGCGATCCTGCGTGCCGATCACGATATCCACGCCGGGAATTTTGCTCACTTCATCGGCCGCAATCTGAGCGTAACAGCCCATGACTACGATAATTGCTTCCGGATTAATCTTGATTGCCCGGCGAATAATCTGCCGGGATTTGCGGTCTCCCATATTCGTCACGGTACAGGTGTTAATCACATACACATCTGCCCGTTCTTCAAAGGGGACAATCTCATACCCGCCGCCCCGAAAGATCCCGCTTAAAGCCTCAGTCTCCGTTTGATTCACCTTGCATCCCAGGGTATAAAAAGCTGCCTTCAACCGCAGCCCTCCTCAATCATTTAGGGTAATCGCAGTGCCAAGATCGCCGTGCTCGTAGAGAACCATTGTCAGGGCCGCCAAGCCGGCAGTTTCCGTCCGCAGGATCCGCGGCCCGAGGCTAACGCTTACTGCGCCGTAACGGGCCAGTAACGCAACTTCCTCAGGTGCAAATCCACCCTCCGGACCCACAATTAAGGCTATCGATTCACCATGCCACTTGGCTAAGGCCTCTC
>DATAMA010000204.1:0-20952 GCA_036260765.1 Desulfobacteria bacterium
CTACGTGCCAGTGTGAAATGTGTACGAAGGAGGACGTTAGATGTCAGACCAGGATATCAAAGATTCATACGAACAAAGTGCCAAAACCATGAGCGGCGAACAATCCACATTTTCTTCCGAACTCAATGAATCCCACACGAATGACCCCAATGAACATAAACATCTCCACGAAATCAAGGTTGACTATGCAGCCATTGAGAAGTCACCGGCGATGGAGGATGTCCACAAGTGGCAGCGCGAACATGTAAAAACGGCTGACCAAGACAAAGCCGGTTATCCGCTTAACGTAATCATCGACCCGGCAATGCGCGAGATGTATCAAGTCGTCCACAATGCCGGCCTGACTAATGTATTCGACCGGTTTTCCCAGCAGCAGCCGATTCAATGTAAGTTTTGTATAGAAGGGCTTTCCTGTCAATTATGCGCCAATGGCCCCTGCCGGATTAACGCCAAAGTACCGCGCGGCACCTGCGGCGTCGATGCACACACTATGGTTGCACGGAACTTTCTCTACCGGCACGTAACCATCGGCACCTCCGCAAACATCTTTCACTGCCACCAAGCAGCCCGGACCCTAAAAGCTGCCGGCGAACATCCGGAAAGCGGTTTAAAGATTAGAGACCCCCAGAAGCTGAAAAAGTATGCCGAGATGGCCGGATTGGACTCCGGCTTGCCGACAGATAAGCTGGCCGTGGCCTTTGCCGAATGGGTAATGAACGATATTCACAGTCCCTTCCACATCCCGTCAAAAAGCGTGGAGGCCTTCGCTCCGGCAAAGCGGAAAGAGCTTTGGCAAAAACTCGGCTTGTTCCCAGGCGGCGGCTACAGCGAAGTGGCCTATGCCCAGACGATGTGTATGACCAACTTTACCTCTGATCCAGTACAATTTTTGTTAACCAGCGTCCGCCTTGGCATCGCTAACGAGTACCAGGGCCTGTTCCTTCTAGATATCATTCAGGAAATCCTGATGGGCACGCAGGCAATCACCCAAAAGAAACAAAATATGGGCCTGTTAAAAGAGAATATGGTCAACGTTATAACCAATGGACATATGCCCCTGCTTAGCCATGTCGCAATCGAACTCGCCTCTACGGACGAATGGCAACAAAAAGCCAAAGCCGCAGGGGCAGACGGGATTCAGGTTCTGGGGCATGTCTGCGAAGGACAGCAATTAATGAATTATGATGGTACACATAACCTCAAGGCCTACGGCGGTCAAGAAGGTGAGTGGTTGTCCGAGGAATACCTCCTGGCTACCGGTGTGGTTGACCTGTTCATGTTTGACTATAACTGTACCGTTCCTACCCTGCCCCTTTATGCCAAACGTTTTGGCACCAAGCTTTTAAGCACACATCCGGTAATCAAACTACAGGGAACGGAAACCCTCGATTTTGTTCCGGAGCAAATGCAGGCTCAAGCTGGCAAAGCACTGGACATGGCACTTGAGGCATTCAAGGCCCGTAAAGCCCAAAAACGCCCGGTATATATTCCGCCGCATGTATCCGATTGTACGGTTGGCTTTAGTACCGAGCCGATCAAAGCTGCTTTGGGGGGAAGTTTTAAACCGCTCATCGACCAAATTGCCAACGGAAACATTCGCGGTATCGCCACGATTGTCGGCTGTACAACGGCCCGTTACGGCCAAGGTGGCAGCAACATCTTCAAAATCACCCAAGGATTAATTAAGAATAACATCCTGGTGCTTTCCGGCGGCTGTACCTCATCTGTAATGGAATACACCGGGCTGACCAATCCACAGGCTGCGGATGAAGCCGGCGAAGGCCTCAAAGCAGTATGCAAACAATTAGGCATCCCACCCGTCCTTTCCTATGGAGCCTGCGTGGATATCGGCAAGATGACCCATACCGCGAAGGAACTGGCTGATGCGCTTGGAGTTGACACCAACAAACTGCCGCTCGTCATCGGCGCGCCTGAATACCTGGAACAGAAGGCGGTCGCCGATGCCTGCACCGCTGTTGCTCTGGGCTGGCTGGTGCACGTTGCCCCAGTCCCCTCGATTACCGGCAGTGATGTCGTGGTGAAAACCTTAACAGAGACGACAGAAACGCTTGGGTTAGGCAAAGTGGTTGTCGAACTTGATGCGGACAAGACCGTGCAGATCTACGTTGACCACATTGAGAAAAAACGCAAAGAATTAGGTTTGAGTTAAGCTTGAACATCCGTAATCCCACCGCAACACCAATCCCTGCGGGGCCAATATCTGATTAAGCGGGGCGCGAACCTCTGGTTCGCGCCCTTTTTGCCTAGGCTTTCCCATAGAACTGTGCCCTAAAAGCTTCCCCTGGAAACGTACCGGGCAGAAATTGACAGCCGGACTACCTGTACTTATAATTGTTATAACAACTATTAGTAACATACAATGAAATAGATTCTAAATATTGGAGACGACCATACATGGAATTCAAATTTCAAGACTTCCTCGGCTTTATGCTAGGCAAAACTGCCAAAAAGTTCAAAGGCGAGTTGTCCAGGCGCTTTACTGCCTATGACATTACCCCGGAACAATGGGCGCTGTTAAACCAACTATGGGAACAAGACGGAATTTCCCAGAAGGAACTTTCCGACCGGTTGGTAAAAGATCAACCGACAACGACCAGGATTTTGGACAAACTGGAATGTAAAGGGTTTATTCGGCGGCAATGTGACCCTACCGACCGCAGGGCATTTTTAATCTTTTTAACCGACCAGGGGCAGGGCCTAAAGCAAACACTGATACCCTTAGCCGAACAGGCCCTGGAAAAAGCGACGTACGGGTTTTCACCAGCCGATCTGGCTCAGCTTAAGGAATATCTGGCCAAGCTCTCGGCAAACCTTGATTCGGTGAAACAATGAGTCTAATCACTTTATATATTTAAAAATATAACAATGGGACAAATTGACGGAGGAATAAAATGTTCGAACACCTTAAGAGTTCCCCCAGCTATCGCTGGTTTATCTTGGCCAACGTGTCCGTTGGTACATTTATGTCCACCCTTGACGCCAGCATCGTTAATGTTGCCCTACCGACCATCGCCGCTAAAATGCAGACCAGCCTCGCTACGCTGCAGTGGGTGATAACCGCGTACTTGCTGGCAATTTCCAGTCTGTTGCCGGTTTTTGGCCGTATCGCTGACCTGATTGGCCGTAAACGCGTTTATTCAATGGGCTTTGTGGTGTTCACCTTAGGCTCGGTACTCTGCGCTTTTTCGCAGAACATCTGGTTTTTGGTCGGTATGCGCGTCTTACAAGCCTTCGGCGCATCAATGCTGATGTCGAATAGTTCCGCAATTGTTACCTCCACTTTTGACCCGAAAGAAAGAGGCCGGGCGCTGGGCATGATTGGTTCTGTTGTAGCTTTAGGCAGTTTGGCAGGCCCGGCGCTGGGCGGTATCCTGATCGGCCTAACCGGCGACTGGCGCTGGATTTTCTTCATTAACTTACCCATCGGTATTATCGGCTACATTGCTGCCTGGTTTATTCTCCCCAGCGACAAACCAACCCGTGGAAATGAAAGTTTTGATTTCGGAGGCGCTACTTTCTTCACTCTTGGCATGATCAGCTTACTCCTGGCCGTGAACAACGGCGAAGACTGGGGCTGGAGCAGCCTACCGATCATCATCGGTTTTATACTTGGGGTTGTGTTGCTCGCGCTGTTCTTTTTTACCGAGTTGAAAGTGAAGCATCCGATGATTCACTTATCCCTCTTTCGCAACCGCCCATTTTTGATCGGAAACCTTTCCGGACTACTGCAATTCACTTCGATGTTTGGCAACAACATGTTGCTACCCTTTTACCTGCAACATGTGCTTAACCTTGGACCAACCTATGTTGGCTTGTTAATGACCTCTTTCCCGGTAGTTATGGCGATTACCGCCCCAATTAGCGGTCTGGCCTCCGACCGGATTGGACCCGTGGCCTTAACAACCGGCGGCCTCGTATGCAGTGCACTGGGAATGTTTTATTTAGCCCATGTTGGTGCTGACACCAGTCCCTGGCTGGTTCTCCCCGGTCCACTGCTGATGGGCTTAGGCTCCGGTCTATTTAACTCCCCCAACAACAGTAGTGTCATGAGTTCCGTACCCCGGAACAAGCTGGGTGTTGCCGGCGGCATTAATGCCCTGGTCCGCAATGTAGGAATGGTCGTAGGTATCGCCTACTCAGTCTCCCTGTTTGAAGCTTTAGGC
The DNA here is from genome assembly GCA_036260765.1 of Desulfobacteria bacterium. Classification (GTDB taxonomy): domain Bacteria; phylum Bacillota; class Desulfitobacteriia; order Desulfitobacteriales; family JAJXUE01; genus DATAMA01. Next base: position 4,185 of record DATAMA010000204.1, read on the forward strand.
GGCGTAAACAACCCTGCTAAAGGGCAGCAGGTTGCAACGTTCATCAGCGCCTATCATACGGTCATGCTGACATCAATGGTAATCGCCCTAATCGCTGCCGTCATCTCCCTCAACCGCAAGGGTTATGCCACGCCTGAGCAGGGGCGTTAAGCCTAACAATAGATAAAAATTAACGAAATACATTAATGAAACACGTAAAAAAAACATCAACGACCTAGCTGTTTGTCGAACGAAAAAAGCCAGCCGAATCTCTCCTGGAGTGGAGAATTCGACTGGCTTTAAATCTTAACTGTTAATTAAAAATTGTATTATCCCGTTCTGCTGTCAATGCGTTCGCGGGTGAAAAGGAATACTGGTAACATAGATGTTTTTCCGCAACAGCAACAGGAATTTCATCAACTGACCGGTCTGATTATGCAGGAAGTTCTGCCAAACTTTTTCCGGCACATATTCCGGGATAGCTAACGTAATCGTATGGAAACTGGGATCCAGCTCCTCTTCATCAAGGAAATGCAGCAAGTCGTGCACGGTAGCCCGGTAAGGTGACTCCACGATCCGGAGCTCGATCTTGATCCCGTAATCCTTCCATTTTCGCTTCAGTTTTTCCGCCCGTTCCAGATCCGAGGCGATATGCACTGCGGTCACCAGTGGGGTTAACTCGTAGCCATAGAGCATCGCCTTGAGGACAATTCTATTTATATCGAATACCGGCACGATGATCTTACTATTGAACTCTTTAATATCAACACTCTCACGCCGTTGGGCAATTTTATCGACTTCCTGGTTAAACTCTTCGATGTCGGTCGCGTTAGCCTTAACGTTGCTTATTTCGCTGCGGTATACCCGGGAAACTGCCCGGAAGAACAGGATCAATGCCGGCAGGATCAGCACCACTACCCAAGCGCCTTGTTCAAACTTGGTAATCAGGAATACCACTGAAACGATACATGAAACCACACCGCCAAAGGCGAAAATCACAAAGTCATTGATCCAGCCTTTTTGCTTGGTCTGGAAGACATGTTTAGCTAAACCAATTCCGGTTAGGCTGAAACAAACCAGTACACCAATGGCGTACAACGGCAACATTAAATGCGTATCCCCTTGGAAGATGATAATCAGGAATAGACTAATGACGCTTAGCGTCCAAATTCCGGCACTGTACACTAAACGGTCACCGAGGTTCTTAAAGTATCGCGGCGCATAACCGTCACGCGCCATCAGGCTTAATAGAATCGGCAGGCCGACAAACGGAGTATTGGCGGCAATCATCAAGATGATCGCGGCACAGAAGATTAAGAGGTAATACATCACCGTCTTGCCGAAAACGATAAGGCCCAACTGGTTCATAATCGTATTGTCCGCAGTCGGAACCAGGTGGTATTTACTGGCGAGGAAGGACATCCCGCCGAGGCCAATTGCCACAATGATCCCGAGGACGAACAACACGCTTATCGCTTTTTTCTGTGCCGGTTGTTTAAAGGCAGTCACGCCATTGCTGACCGCTTCGATACCGGTTAACGCGGTTGTGCCGCCGGCAACTGCCCGCGCAAACAAGAACCAGGTCAGTCCATTACCGGTCGTTGCCAGTGGTGCGACCGCATGTACCGGTGTTGCCCCGAAGACAATAACCTTATAGAGGCCAAAACCCACCAAAACAATAATACTGGCGATGTATAGATAGACCGGAATCGCGAACAAACGGGCGGACTCTTTGAAGCCCCGCAGGTTAACGACAGTCATGAAGGCAATTAAAATGCAGTCCGCGATTACTTTGTGGGGAATCAGCCAAGGAAACACCCCGGATAAGTTATCGATTGCCGAACTGATACTGACTGCGACCGTCAAGATATAATCCAATGACAGTCCTGCCCCGGCAAGAAGGCCAAAATACTCACCCAAATAGGCTTGGGCAATTGTATAGGAACCGCCGCCCTGGGGATATTTTTGAATTGCCTTGCGATAAACCATAAGAATACTTAATAGCAAGACGACAATTGTCAGGGAAACTTCTTCAATTGCCGCATAGCCTACGGCGCCAATCCCGCCCAAAACATAAAGGATTTCGTCCGGAGCATACCCCTCAGACGAAATTACGTCCGAGCCGAAGATAGGTATGCCACCCAAAATGCCTACTTTGTGGTGTTCGGCGCTCTGAGTAGTCAAGGGGTGCCCGAAGATTAACGTCCTAAGTTTAAGCCAAATTAACTTACTGCTGGCGACTGCCATGATTTCTGATTTTCCTCCTCAAACCCAAAAAGCTGACTTAAGGCTAGAATGCCCCATTCCCCTCACTAAAAAAACCGTTACGGGGATAAACAAAAAACAGACCGGAAGATCTGCCAGCTCTCCAGAAACGCAGCCTACGAAGTTAGCTGACAGGTTAGGGCTTGGAGTTGCCCCTCCTAAAACTTTAGGATTCACCTCACAATGTGGGTCCTCCGCTTCCCGGTACTCCGGGAATTAGGCTGTTCTTTTGTTTACTGTAATGTATTATAGTCCTAACATTATCCATTGGCAACAAAAAATTAAGCGTCTTTCCTGTGCACAGCGTTCACCTGAAAAAAGCCGCCGTGCAGAAGACCTGCAGCGGCGGCTTATCCCCGGTTATACAGCTTTTCAGCTTTACCGGTTCAGTTGTTTAAAGATTAGGAAACTCGCTTGAGTTAACCTGTTTTACTTGGCTGCCGGGTTCTTGACCGGTTCCTCATGCAGTGCAAGGTTACTATGTTTTTGACCATACAGGAAATAGATGAACAGGCCAATTACTAACCAAACCCCGAACCGGATCCAGGTTGCTTCCGGCAACTGGAACATCAGGAACAAGCAGGCAAACACAGCCAATGCCGGAACAACCGGTACGCCTGGGCAGCGGAACGAACGAACCAAATCTGGTTGAGAATGCCGGAGTACAATTACGGCAATCGAGACAAGCACGAATGCGGCCAACGTACCGATGTTAACCATCTCGGCGACGATACCGATCGGAGTGAGGCCGGCGACTACTGTAACAACGAGCCCGGTAATCCAGGTGCTCAAATACGGAGTTTGGAATTTCGGATGAACGTTGCTGAATACTTTTGGAATTAAGCCGTCACGGGACATTGCATAAAACACACGGGTTTGCCCGTAGAGCATTACCAACAGAACCGTGGTGATCCCACCAAGTGCACCGATAGAAATCAACCCTGCAGCCCAGTTTTGGCCAATGTACTGTAAGGCCAAGGCAACAGGCGCGGAAACATTTAATTGGGTGTAAGGAATTACACCGGTCAAAATTGCCGCGACGACGATATACAAAACAGTACAAACAATTAATGAAGCGATAATCCCGGTTGGCAAATCTTTTTGCGGGTTTTTCACTTCTTCAGCAGCAGTAGATACTGAGTCAAAGCCGATATAAGCAAAGAACACGATCGCTGCGCCGGAGGCAACCCCTTTAAAACCAAACGGAAGGAACGGATGCCAGTTAGCGGGCTTAACGTACCAAACGGCAACAACGATAAACACTGCTACGGCGATAAGTTTTATAAAGACGATAACGTTGTTCACCCGGGCGCTTTCTTTTACGCCCCTTGACAGTAATAAAGTAATCAGTAAAGCGATCACCATGGCAGGAATGTTGGCAAAACCACCTTCACTGAACGAGGAACTGGCCCAAGCCGGAAAATGAATGCCAAACCCTTCAAATAACTTAAGTAGATACCCGGACCAACCGATTGCCACAGTACTGGCTGCCAATGCATATTCCAGCATTAAGTCCCAGCCGATGACCCAGGCGAAAAATTCACCTAACGCTGCATAGCTATAGGTATAAGCACTGCCCGCAACCGGAACCATTGAAGCGAACTCGGCGTAAACCAATGCGGCAAAGGCACAGGCCAAACCTGATAAAACGAATGATAAGACCAAACCAGGACCGGCATATTTAGCCGCAGCCACCCCGGTTAACACAAAGATACCTGTACCGATAATTGCCCCGATACCCAACATGGTCAGGTCAAGGGCGCCCAGTGCCTTTTTCAGTCCGCTCGCTGACTGGGACTCAGCAACTAAGCCTTGAATCGATTTCTTTCTGAGCAGATTCATACTACATCTCCTTTTTCCCTCATTACTTAAAATCTGGTCCATTTGTTTTCGCAGCCGGTACAACTGTTATAGTATTTTGTGGCAATCTTCGACTGTTCTATAATTAATTCGTCGTATTTTGTAGAAACCCTTCTAAATTTTTTGATTTTTATAATTAAACTTTTTTATTCTAAAGTACTAAACTTTTTCATTTAGTGTCAGGTTTAAATTATTCATAAGTTCGTTTAGTGTCAGGTTTGCATTGTTTATAAGTTTATTTAGTGTCAGGTTTGCGTGCTGCAAATGTTTGCCGGGTTCCGGGGATGGTGAAATATTCCTTTTCGGCTTGACGATAGCAAACGTTATTCTTATAATGAAGGAGGAATTGTGAATTATATAACATTGCGGAGCCCCGCAGACCACGAGTTTTGAGGCCAGTACCGAAAGGTACTGGCCTTTTTACGTTGCTTTTCTTTAAACACTCCGCAAGGAGGTCGTCAATTATGTTCCCACAAGGTATACGCTTGGTTTGTAAATGTGGACAAGTACATTTAAATACCGATACTATTATTAGCAAACGTGACCCGCTGGCCAATCAGGTTAAAACCTATTGTCGCCGGTGCATGCGGCGAATCTACCTCACCAAAGTAACTAACGACACTTCTGCTCACCGTAGACAATTTACTCATTCAGGTGAGAGAATCTGAATATGCCAGATCCCCTGGCTCTGCTACAAATTGTAAATATTGGGAATGTACAATATTTGATGTCGAAATTTATCTGCCTGCATAGTTTGTAATTAAAAGAACAAGAGGCTCACAATCATGGAAAATTGCTTAAGGAGATGTACTGACAATGAGCGAAAGGTATGACCGGACACACGCCAAAAGGATTGTTCTTCATCATTTAGGCGACGGAATTGGACCGGCCCAAACGGTAGAAGAGCTCGCTTCCCGGGCAAATCCTTACCATTATCAGTTTCCTGATTATGATTTCGGAATTATTGCATCCGGACAAATTGTAGCATTGAGGCCCTTAACCTATATCGGCGCACACGCGCAAGCGAACAAAGGTGATTACATGTATGGAAACAACTGGTGGAACAAATGCTCAATCGGTATAGTAACTGCTAATGACAATACAAAATTCGTCCCTCCTGCTGCCATGGTAGAAGGAACGATTGAGTGTTTGCTAAACCTTTGCAAGGACCCGAAGCATCTCGTGCCCGTTGAAGATGTTTATCTCCACAGTCAAATTTTCACTACCGATTGCCCTGGTGCAAAATACAGTCCACTCAGTTTGAATAACGGTTATCTCGACTTCAATTATATTAGGGGCAAGTTACACGATAGATTACCTAAGGCGCCGCTGCATGAAGTGCGGGAAATTACGGCTAAGGTACTGGGGTTGCGGTCGGAAGCAAACCATGACGCCGTCCCGACTGTCTTATTGCATAAAGGTGATATTGTGCAAATTCTTACTAAGCAGCCGGATGGTTGGTACAAGGTCGCAGCCGGCGAACACACGGGTTTCGTCTATTTTGAGTTTTTAGATTAGCCCAGTAAGTAAATGAATAAAAGTTGATGTTATACAGAAAAACAGCCAACTCTGCATCTCACCTGTTCCGGTGCTGCGGGTTGGCTGTTTAGGTTCTAAGCCAGATTCATCTAGAAGTTTAGGCTTCTGCCGCTGCCAGGAAGCGTTCCGCCTCCATCGCCGCTACTGCGCCGTCTCCGACAGCTGTCGAGACTTGGCGTAAAGGGGTGTCGCGGACATCGCCGGCCGCAAACACCCCTGACAAGGAAGTGTGCAGCCGGGTGTCAACTTTAATATATCCCTGCGCTGACAGTTCGACTTTTCCGCTAAGAAATTTGGTATTGGGTTCATTTCCAACGTAAACAAACACGCCCTGTGCCGGAAGTTTAGTTACCTGGCCGTCATGTACATCTTTAACCGCCACCGCTTCGACAAGATTGTCACCAATGATTGATTCAACGACGGCGTTAGTATAAAATTCAATTTTCGGATTGGCCTTAGCGCGTTCCAGCGATATTTGCGCCGCTCTGAATTCCCTCCGGCGGTGCACGATAGTAACTTTATCAGCAAAACGCGTCAAAAACTGGGCTTCATCAACCGCAGCGTCTCCGCCGCCTACTACAATTACCTGCTTGTTGCGAAAAAAGGCGCCATCGCAGGTAGCACAGTAAGAAACCCCTTGTCCGTATAAGTCCGCCTCGCCGGGAACACCTAATTGTTTGGGCTTTGAACCGGTGGCTAGAATGACCGCCTTCGCCTCAATTAGTTCCTTTCCAACATGAATCTGCTTAACCTTAGCGTCGAGGTTAACTTCTTCCACTTCCCCAGTACGAAATTCGACACCTAGTTTTTCAGCTTGCTGTTGAAAACGCAGCATCAATTCTGAACCGGAAACACCGCCCGGAAAACCGGGATAGTTTTCAATAGTTTCCGTAGTAGCCGCCAGCCCGCCCGGCATACCTCTTTCCACCAGGCACGTCTTTAACCTGGCCCTTGCGGCATAAATACCTGCCGTCAAACCGGCCGGTCCTCCACCAAGTATAACTAAATCGTACATTATTTTACTACCTCCCCGGGGTATATGAATTTCTTGTTTACAGTATAGCGGGAAAAACTCAGAATGCCAAGCGATTTGAGATATATTTCTGTTTTGTCGGTAATAATATACCTTTACATAAATACGTAAATACGCCAATCAGTCAAATACATAAATAGATTGTTAAGCAGGCAGGACTTTGCTCTTTCTGCCAGAAAATATTTCCTTAGTTACTTTTTCCTTGGTAAACTTGCATTTAAGTTGCGTTAGGGAGGATGCCATTTGCGCCGTTTAGTATTTTTTCTGATCCTGGTGCTAATTTTGATTGGGGTTGTTTCCACTACCCACCTATATGAAGACTGGCTATGGTTTAAAGACCTTGGCTACAGCCAACTATTCTGGACCCCGCTGCTGACGAAACTGGGGGTACAGGCAGTTAACGGCGCCTTCCTATTAGTAATGATTTTTGCTACCCTGATGGCGTTGCGTAACTCTTTAGTCATTCTGATTAATGACCGCTTTCAGCGTCAGATTCGGGTCATTCGTGAACACGATATGGCACCGGTCGCAGAGACCCTTGACAGCCGCCTGGTAACTGTGGCCATGTTCCTGGTCTCACTGTTAATCAGCTATGGAATCAGCTTTGTCTCCGGTTCGGCAGGTTGGATGGATTTTCTTAATTTTAAAAACGCTACCTCTTTCAATGTCGCCGACCCTGCCTTCGGCAAGGACCTTTCATTTTATTTTTTCTTGCTGCCATTTTACCAAATCGTCTATCAGGCATTTTACCTGCCGCTTCTCTTTCTCAGCGTGGCCAGCATCGTCCTTTATTTGCTTACAGGTATGATTTCAATCAAGAGCATTGCGCTCTGGCGTAAGCATGCGATTGTCATTCAGCGTCCTGCCCAACGTCACTTGGCCGTATTCGGTGTGTTGTTGTTTATTTTAAAGGCGTTTGATTATGTGCTAAATATCTTTGAATTGGTTTATTCGCAGCACGGTCACGTCTTCGGTGCCGGTTTTACCGACCTAACCACAACTGCCCCAGCACTCAAAGTCCTGGTCGTTCTCAGCATCATCGGCTGCCTTGCTGCACTATTTGCCCTATTCTTCCGTGATGCCCGGCTGCTTACGCTTCCCTTGGCCGGAACGGTACTCTTTTCTATTGTCGGTTATGGACTGCTACCGGCGGCAGTCCAATCGCTTGTGGTGATCCCCAATGAACTGGACAAGGAAATGCCCTATATTTCCAATGAAATCAGTTTTACCAAATACGCCTTTAGCCTGGATAAGATTAAAACTATCAGTTACCCAGGCACAACGCCGCTCAATGCTAATGTGCTGGCACAAAACCGCGGCACCGTTCAGAACATCCGGATCAATGATCCCGGTCCCATGAGCCTAACCTATGCGCAAAAGCAAGGCATCAGGCTCTACTACAAATTTAGCAATATCGACATGGACCGCTACCACTTAAATGGGCAGCTGCGCCAGGTCTTGCTTGCACCGCGCGAGCTTTCCTCGCAAGACATTGATCCCAAAGCGCAGACCTTTATCAACTTAAGATTCAAATATACCCACGGCTACGGAGTGGCAGCCTCTTTCGCCAACGAAGTAACTTCAGAAGGATTGCCATCGTTTATCATTAAAGACGTACCCCCAGTGTCCAATTACTCGGCATTAAACATTACCGAACCCCGCATTTATTTCGGGGAGAAAACCAACGACTGGGTGGTAACGAAGACCTCGGCCAAAGAATTCGACTATCCGCAAGGATCAAATAACGCCGAAAACACCTACCATGGGAGTACCGGGATTGCGCTGACCGGGTTAAACAAATTGATGCTCAGTCTTAACCACGCCACCCTGCGCTTTTACCTGGCGAGCGAGATTACTCCGGACAGTAAGATATTGTTAACCCGGAACATCATCGACCGGGCTCGAAAACTCGCCCCATTTTTAACCTACGACAGTGATCCGTACATGGTTATCAGCCACGGCAGGCTGTTCTGGATGATTGATGCCTACACCACTTCGGAATACATGCCGTACGCAAACCCCCAATCAGACACCGGCGTTAACTATATCCGCAACTCGGTCAAAGTGGTGGTTGATGCTTATAATGGCAGCGTTAATTTTTACATTGCCGATCGGACTGACCCCTTAATTCTTACTTACAGCAAAACTTTCCCAGGCGTATTCAAAGACATCGACCAGATGCCCGCCGATTTACGCTCCCATATCCGCTATCCGGAAGACCTGTTTACCATTCAATCCACTATCCTGAAAAACTTCCATATGGATAACCCTACCGTCTTTTACAATAAGGAAGACGCCTGGGATGTACCTGCTGAACTGCATGACAACTCACAAGCGGACGACATGAAGCCTTACTATTCAGTAATGCGCTTGCCAGGCGAAAAGCAGGAAGAATACGTCCTGATGATTCCCTTCACGCCCGCAAGCAGCCAAACAAACAAACGCAATAACATGGTCGCCTGGCTCGGCGCTAGGATGGACGGAGAGAATTTTGGGCAATTAGTCTTATACCAATTACCGAAAAACATCGAAATTGACGGCCCCTTCCAGATTGAATCTCGCATCGACCAGGATACGGAGATTTCCAAACAACTTAGTCTGTGGGACCAGCGCGGCTCTTCGGTCATCCGCGGCAATACCCTTACTCTCCCCATTGGGGGTAACTTCCTCTACGTGGAGCCGATCTACCTTCAATCAGACAAGAGCGCTATTCCGGAAATGAAGCGGGTTGTCGTCGTTTACGCTGATCAAATTGTCATGGCTGACTCGCTTAACTCCGCGTTGACCACGATCTTTGGGCCAGGCGCCGTTCCGAACGGTACGCCGGTTATACCGACACCCGCCCGCCCAGGTAGACCTGCGGCTCCTGGAACAAATGTGACAGCACCGCAGTCTTCCCAGGAACAGATTCAGGCACTGGTCAACCAGATCGACGAGATGAAACAGATGCTAGATGACCTGCAAAACAAACTGGAAAGCCTGTCTGGGTCCGCTGCCGACTCATCGCGCTGATCCCATTTCCCATATCTGGACGTGACCGGCCCATTCCCTGCTAAATCCTAGCCCAGTTCACGTCCAGTCCTTGTCTTAGGCCTTCTTCCATGGTAAGATAAATTCATAACAACTTAATGATGTGCCACTGGGGGTGCTCGTGCAGCGAGCTGAGAGAGGGATGCGACCCTTAACCCTTGGAACCTGATCAGTTTATACCTGCGAAGGGAAGTGGCAGCTGGTAGAATGAACTACTATACGCTGCTCCGTTCCGGAGTAGCGTTTTTATTCATAGAACTATTGGCCTGTATTTACCAGACCGCAGGCAAGCAGAGTGTTTTAGTAAGGAGAGGATAAGTTAATGACCCAGATGGAAAAAGCCCGTGCAGGCACCATTACTCCCGAAATGGAAGCAGTTGCGGCCAGCGAAAACCTGCCGGTAGAAAAAGTCCGTGACCTTGTAGCTCAAGGCTTAGTAGCAATTCCGGCGAACATCAACCACCAGGCATTAAAGCCCCAGGGTTTCGGGCGTGGCTTAAGTACCAAAGTTAACGCTAATATTGGCGTGTCTACTCAATATCCTGAAATCGCCAAAGAACTGGTAAAACTTCAGGCAGCGCTTGACGCCGGAGCCAACGCTGTTATGGACCTCAGCCTCGGCGACAACATCAAAGAATGCCGCCGCCAAATCATTGCGGCTTCTCCGGTACCGGTCGGAACCGTTCCGATCTATCAAGCCACAGCTGAAGCACAAATAAAATATGGTTCGATGATCGAGATGAGCGCAGACGACCTCTTCCGCGTCATCGAAGAGCACGCCCAGGACGGCGTCGATTTTATTACGGTACATTGCGGCGTTACTTTGGACGTCATTAACACCCTAAAAGAACAGGGACGTATCGCTGACATTGTCAGCCGCGGCGGTTCCTTTCTCACCGGCTGGATGCTGCACCATGGTCAGGAAAACCCTCTGTACGCCCAATATGACCGCCTGCTTGAGATCGCCTTAAAGTATGATGTAACCCTGAGCCTGGGTGATGGCCTGCGTCCTGGATGTTTGGCCGATGCCACTGACCGGTCACAAGTTCACGAGCTGTTGCTGCTGGGTAAACTCGTCGATCGGGCCTGGGCAAAAGGTGTCCAGGTAATGGTCGAAGGACCTGGGCATGTACCGTTTAACCAGATTCAAGCCAATATCACCTTGGAAAAACAGCTGTGCAAAGGAGCTCCATTCTATGTACTGGGTCCCCTGGTTACCGATGTTGCACCAGGTTATGACCATATCACCGCCGCAATTGGCGGCACGGTTGCAGCTGCAGCCGGAGCGGACTTTCTCTGTTATGTGACCCCAGCCGAACACTTGGGGCTGCCTACTGCCGATGATGTACGGGAAGGGGTTATCGCCTCGCGTATTGCTGCCCACGCTGCGGACCTGGTCAAAGGAATCCCCGGCGCCTGGGAATGGGACCTGGAAATGTCTAAAGCCCGGAAGGCCATCGACTGGGACAAACAGATAGCACTGTCAATTGATCCGGTAAAAGCCGAGCGGATGCGTTCCGAGCGCAATCGCACCGAAATTGAGGGCTGTTCAATGTGCGGCGAATACTGTGCAATGCGCGTCGTTGGCCAGTATCTCGGTAAGAAACCGGAAAACTGCTGAGGAAAATTGAATCCATCGTAGACAATATTATTCCCGCTCAACAAAACAAGGCTAACTGACTGTGGTCAAACCACCTTCAGTTAGCCTTGTTCATTTCTGTGATCTACTAGCCTCTTCTATTGCTCTCCGGTTAATCTTGCGGTAATACCCGCCTGCCTTCGACAAATGCCCTCTGGTAAATCGAATTGTCATCCAACCGGGAAATTTGTACCCCTGGGGGTGATTCATGGATAAACTGGCCTTGACCAAGGTAAATACCGACGTGCGACGCACCCGGGCCATCTGTCGCAAAAAATACTAAATCACCGGATTGCAAATGGTCTCGGGACACAGAACTACCGGTTTGCACTTGCGCAAACGAAGAGCGTGGTAATTTAATACCGTTGTTCGCGAAGACATACTGGACAAAAGCAGAACAGTCCAGCGCCTTATCGGGGTCATTGCCGCCAAATAAATACGGTAAGCCGAGCTTGCGGAACGCTGTATTGACCAAAGGGGTAAGCCGGTCGGGCTTGGTCATAGTGTCTTTGGACGCGGCGGGTTTCTGGTGTACCTGAGTTACTGCGGTTGCAGGCGTTGTTACGGTTGCGGCGTTACCCGCCACCGGCGGCGAGGCAATATTCGTTACCTCCAATGCCTCGGCATTACCAAACCCGTTTGCCAGATTTACCGGGATTGCCAAAGAACCAAACGCGACAAGTAAAGCTGCGCTGACAAGCACAGCCTGCTTCTTGAGAAACCCATGTGATAGTTTCACTGTGTAATTCCTTTCTCAGCCTCCGAGGTTAGTTGACGGGTTCGGTTGAAAGAAAAGAACCTACGGACTCCACTTCAGGCGCCCGATTCACCCCAAAAATAGTTCCCCCGGTTTGTCAGAGACAAATTCGGCTTAGTGATTTTTGTCACAATAAGTATAACATCAGCGCAGAGCCTATCTAAACCTTAAATTTTTGCCAATTACTTTGTCACACTAGCAAAATTGCTTTGGAATCGCTGATTATTCCGGACTATTGCCGTAGTATTAAAAGAAAGACTTTTTCATATAAAAAATTAAATACCTTAAGGAGGAAGACCAATGATTCTAACCACAACTCCCTCGATCGAAGGGCGAAAAATCCTCGAATACAAAGGCGTGGTCACCAGCGAAGCAATTATGGGGGCAAACATTATCCGAGACTTTCTCGCCGGAATAACAGACATCATCGGAGGCCGTTCCGGAGCGTACGAGGAAAAATTGCAAGAAGCACGGGATGTCTGCCTGCGCGAATTAGAGCACCGTGCCGCCCGGTTAGGCGCAACTGCGGTCGTTGGGATCGATTTGGATTATGAAGTTGTCGGCCAAGGCGGTAGTATGCTGATGGTTTCCGCGAGCGGAACTGCCGTAGTGATCGAGTAGAAATTAAGGGCCGCTAAAAACTCACAAATGGTTTTTAGCGGCCCTTTTACCTACCCGTTTCAGCGGCCAATCACCTGTAAACCGGCCGGTGTTTCCTGCCGCTGAGCAAATTTATTAAGCTTAATCGCCCGATAAATACCTAACGCCGCTACCTGTGCGCCGGCGTAGACCAGGGACAGCCTAGTATTGGCGAGCGCGACATTCCCTAACAAGCCATGGACGTTCACCGTCATGGTGAGGCCTGCGTTTCCAACCGGCTTTAGCTCCTTACCAACACCGGAACCAGGGCTGATCGCCCCACGGTAACAGTTTATCCGCCCAACACAGTTAACTGTTCCCAAACAGGCATCCACCGCAAGGATAAAAGACTCTGCGTGAATGGTTTGCAGACATCTTTCCAGATTTCCGGCATGCACAGGTTTTTCCAACGTGCCGAAGCAGTCTATTCCATAACCCGTTAGAAATGTGCCGACCAGGGGTCCAAATGCGTCGCCGGTAACACGATCTGTCCCGATACAGATTATTGCCACAGGATATTCGTAGTCCGGTAAAACTTGCAACACATGTTCCGTTACCCGTAGATGGGCGTCTTTAATGTTATAAGGCACCGATCCAATCAGCATATCGATTACCGCAAAGCCTTCCAATTTATTCAAGTCACATGTTGTTGAAGTTCAAGCTTTTCTACAAAAATTCCTGTTTTCGATTTCAGAATTGTTCGACACAAAAGGCCTGCACCTGAGTTGTTTCTTCACCACCTATGTAATATTCCGCACCGGTCATTCTATTTCTACACTTTTAGTGAAAATAAACTAATTTATTACAGTTCCTGCCGCCGTAAACTAAGCCATGCTCCAACAAGGCACGCTGTGATCAAGCCACACGTGAATAAAACAGGATTCCAGGTTTCCAGCCGATTCCCTTGGACCAGGTGTTGCGCGGCATTGCTCAGCGCGCCAGGAAATAATTCACGGGACCATTGGGCCAAGTTCGGTAAAAGCGTCACAGCGAGCATACCGAACAAAGCCGTTCCCCCCGCCGCAAGCTGACTGGCAAACAAGGTACTGGTCAAAATCGTCAGTGCTACCGTCAACAGCAAATACGGCAAAAAAACCAGGCCGCCTTGCACTACGTTGAGCCAGGCAAACTTCCCGATGAGAACCTGGGTATAATAGGCCCCAATACCAAGCCCCAGCGTATAGGCAATCACTGTGAGAATAGCATGAACCACAAATTTCGCCAACAGGTAAGTACCTCTGCCAACCGGTTTAACCAATGTTCCAGCAGCGACACCACTGGTTTTTTCCTGCGCTACTGTTCCCATCACCGACAAAATAATCATCAACACGCCCAGTTGACTAAATTGGGGTAAAATCGAACTCACTACATAATCCGCCGGCGGTATCGGAATTTGCATTACTGTACCAGGCGGAAGCTTGGTGTTTTTTATAATTTCGGGCATAAATTTGTTGGTAATCGGCTGACCCAATCCAAGAAAAATAAAAATACAAGGTAACAACAGCCACCGGTAGGAACGCAGTACTTCACGGACTTCTTTTTTTAGCATCGCTTTCATTTGCCACCCACCACCTGTAGAAAAACCTGTTCCAAATTTGGCGTTTGGACCTGATACCGGCGCAACTCGGCTCCTTCCGCCACAAGTAAGCGGGGCAGCTCAACTTTAGCCTCAGCAACATTATTGACTACTACAGTCAATAATGACCCCGCTACCTGGTGTGAGCTGTACCACGCTGCCTGGCCCAATTTTTCCAGCAACTGTGGTGGAAATACATCCAAGTCCAGCTCGAATACCGGCGCTGCGTATTTGCCCCGCAATTCCTCGATAGGTGCCTGAGCCAAGACCTTGCCCTCTTTCAAGATGATCACTTCGTCACAGATTATATCCGCATCGTTTAAAACGTGTGTGGAAAAGAACACCGTAGTCTCTCGCTTCAATTCCCGGATGATCTCCAGGACTTCATGCCTGCCAATCGGGTCAAGTGCGGATACAGGTTCATCCAAGAATACTACCTTGGGGCGATTGATCAGGGCCTGGGCAATGCCCAGCCGTTGTTTCATGCCACCGGAGAAACCGCCAATTTTGCGACGGGCAGCCCCTGTTAACCCAGTTCTCTCCAAGAGTTCCGCACTACGCAGTTTTGCCTCTTTGTAATTAAGCTTGAACAGCTCGGCACAAAACATTAGGTACTCTTCTGCCGTCATCCAGTTATAAAAAGCTGGTGTCTGAGCGAGATACCCGATTAACGGCTTCACTCTTTGGGGGTTGCGGATAACATCCACGCCGGCAACGCTTATTTCACCGCCGGTAGGGCGAGCCAAACCGGCCAAAATCCGGATTGCCGTTGTTTTCCCCGCTCCATTCGGGCCGAGGAAGCCTAAACAAATACGGCTGCGCACTTCAAAATTTACATCTCTTAGCGCCTGCACGTTGCCATATTTTTTATAAACATGACGGCATTCAATCGCAGCCATTACGCTTCTTTCCTTCCTGCCAGCAAATACACAGCTGACCCAAGCAAGCCAAAAATCACGATGACAAGTACCCAGGGCCATTTTCTCCCTCCGACCACTTCTGGCCGCCGGGAAATATCAACCAGCGCAATAATCTGTAAAAGCAGCTGAATAATCGCAAGCGGTGCAATGATCGACCAATTTGGCGTCACCATACACTCCCCCTTTTCACACTAGACATATTTATTTCAATGGTATGGATGATATATCCTTTAAGTCATTTCAACGTGGGAAAAACTTTTTCTGTATAAAAAACCCTTTGAGGGGACTTTCCTCAAAGGGCGGCTCATTTAATCCAGGCGTGTTGCCCGTTTAATCTTCTCAACAGCCTGTTTAACCTGCTCATCCGAAAGCTTCACCAGCCGGTCCAGTGAAACACCACGCACGTAAAGGTAGCGCTGTTCTCGTGTTAACTTGTTTTCATCCAATATCTGCACCCCTGATGTATTTTTCCCGTCCACGCCGAGAAAAAATTCACCACTAACCCTGCTAATCAGCCATATTTAACGCCATTATTCTGAGCCGGCTCTGTTGCCGTTTCCGGGAAAATTCGAGTGTACTGGCACAGTAAAAACTTGTATCTACATAAAATTGGCTAGAAGTCTAAAATAAGGAGTGATTTCCAATGCACCACGTCGTACGTAGAGGAGAAAGCCTATATAGAATTGCCAGGCGTCACCGGACTTCCGTTCACCACTTACTGCGTAAAAATCCCCACTTAGCTCATCGGCGTCATTTAATTTTCCCTGGTGAACGTATCCGAGTTCGTTAATAACCAACCGCATACACTCGATTAAACAGAGCTGAAAAAACAGCTCTGTTTCTATTTGAGCCTGCTGATTTTTATTTCCATCTTCTAACATTTTGGTGACAGTTGCATATTATAAACCATGGGTGATGACCCATATATTTCCAGAGGGGAGGCCGCTTAATATGGCATTTGGAGCAACCGCAGCTGCAGGAGGTTTCGGGTTTGGTGGGATTGCCGCAATAGTAATCGTAATTTTGCTGTTGATCGCCCTTGGATTGGTATTCTAACAAAATGACCCAACTAGATAACTGATTACGTTAAAAGGGGTGAATTTTTATGTATGGCGGTTTTCCGGGCATGGGTTTTGGCCAAGTAGGCGCTGGTTTTGCTGGTAGCTGGTGGGGTATTGGCGCTGTAGTTGTCGGCACTTTGATTCTGATCGCGCTTTGCTGTGTCTTAGGTTTCGGCATCTAGTTAAGCACTAAATCGAACAGCAAATCAAGCAAAGTGTGAAGGAGTGATTTAAATGTTCGGTTTTGGTTGGCCATTTTTTGGCGGTTTTGGCTGGCCCGGCTTTGGCTTCGGCGGCTGGTTCCCCGGTTTCGGCATGGGATTCAGATGGAGACGCTGGGGCTGGTTCTAAGTCGAGAACGTTTTTAATTTACCCTGCGTAGTTAACAAAAAACGCTGTGCTCCGCGTTTGGAGTCTCTCCGGTAAAGCCCGGTCCCAGCCGGGTTTTACCTTTACTATATATTCGCTTC
>DATAMA010000215.1:0-1691 GCA_036260765.1 Desulfobacteria bacterium
GTAAAACGCCCCCGGGAACAAATAACGGCGCCAACTAATGCCTCACATTATACTTTTGCCGACATTATCGGACGCAGCCAGCGCCTGCAGAACGCCAAACGGCTGGCCGAACTGGCATCCCGTACCGATTCTACCGTTTTACTGCAAGGAGAAACCGGAACCGGTAAAGAAATGTTTGCCCAATCAATTCACCACGCCAGTAACCGTGGAGAAGGTCCGTTTGTGGCTGTTAACTGTGGCTCACTGCCAAAAACCTTGATTGAAAGTGAACTGTTCGGCTATGAAGAAGGGTCCTTCACCGGGGCCAAACGCGGCGGACGACAGGGCAAGTTTGAACTGGCCAACGGCGGGACAATTTTTCTAGATGAAATTGGGGACATGCCCCTCGATATCCAGGCCAGTTTGCTCCGCGTTTTAGAAGAGCGCCAGGTCGTACGCGTCGGTGGACAACATCCGGTTAAGGTTGACATCAGGGTAATTGCAGCTACCAACAAAAATCTGACGGAGGAGGCAGCCAGGGGTAATTTCAGGCCTGACCTTTTCTACCGTTTGAACGTGCTCAGTATCGACATTCCCAGCCTGCATGACCGTGAAGACGACATAATGGAGCTGGCCAATTACTTCATGAGAATAATCAGCAACCGCCATGGCAAGGTGGTTAACCAGATTGCCTATGGTGTTAAAATGCTTTTCCATGACTATGGCTGGCCGGGTAATGTCAGAGAACTGGAAAATATAATTGAACGGGCCATCAGTTTCTGTGAGGGGACAACCATCACACTTGATGAAATCCCTGAGTACCTGAAGCAAAAACAGCAGCTAGCAGGCAATAATTACGACGCTTCCGATTTAAACCTGAGGCAGCTGGAGGAACAGGCCATCTCTGAGGCTCTGAGTAAATTTGACTACAACATTTCTAAAGTGGCGCAGGCCCTTGGCATTGGGAGAAACACGCTATACCGGAAAATGAAGGAGTATGGGATCAATGGGCAAAAGTAGGCTCTTCGGAAAGCTTGTTCGAAAAGCCTCCGGGGTAGTGGTCCAGGGGTTATCCTCCGCTCTCTCCGCAATTCTCAGTTTGATTTAAGCAACATAATTCCAAACGCGCGTTGCAGACTGCCATCCGTTAGCTACGCGCTATTTGAGCTTTTCTGCATGCCTGCACGCGCTAAGGAACGCAACCCAGGTGCTCCGCGCCGCTCCGGATAACCCCCGGCCCGCGAGTCAAGCTTTTTCGAACAAGGTCTTTGATCAAATTCACCGTTAAGTCTGCTTCCAGGTCATATAGGCAGTTTTTTTTAATACGCTTCCAATATAAATAACGCCCTGTCCAGGGTATATTATCCTGGACAGGGCTTTTTAGATAAAACTTGGGACAGTTCTACATGCTGCTTTGCGGCGCCACGTATCGTCAAAACGTCAATGATGTGGGTGCGATTTCAATCGCACAACGGCGCGCTAGCGCCGCACTTGTATCTGCACTTGCACTGCATAGCAGTTTCATGGACTTTTGTGCCAAACCTGTTTATACAGCATTTCTTTTAGGTCATGTGCGAATAAATTCGCACCTACATTTTTTCGGATATCGCCTTCGTATGTTGAACACTTGTTTTCAGAGTAGTTGCCCACACCGCTATTGCGACACCACGTATCATGAAATTATGCTCAGCGATGTAGGTGCGATTTTAATC
>DATAMA010000172.1:0-5414 GCA_036260765.1 Desulfobacteria bacterium
TCACAGGCCAGTAACAATTGCGGAATGGAGCAATAGGCGACCGTTTTTGCGGCAAGCGGCTCAAAATCAGGGCTTTCTGCCAAAAACGAAACCAAAGCCTCTTCCGAGAAACTTCCTTCCGGTCCTAAAAAACCAACTTTGTACACAAGCGTCGCTCCTTTCGGCTGGCTTCCAGTATCAACGTAAGATCTCCGACACGTTGCCTTCAACGGTTATTTTGCTGTGCAATTGGGACTTAACACCATAATCGAAGACAATATTATAAATTTCTTTTACTAAGTCCGGCGGGCATTGTAATGACTGGGCCAGGCGGCTCAGGCGTTCAACAACTTCGCGCTCCCGGTTCGCATCCTTTATTCTGTCGATGGTTTTATGCTCCGCAACTTTATTAACTACCTTCATCCGCTTGGCCAATAGACCGACAATGTCCGCATCAACAGCATCGATTTCCGCCCGGAGCGATTGCAAGCTCTCCTGTACCTTAACTGGGCCGGCAAACGTTCTCCCCACCGACTCAGCGACCTTAACCAATTCGGTTGCCAATTGCCAAAACTGCTCCAGTGTCAAAGATTGTCCCCCGTCGCTTTTCGCTTCGGCCGGGTTGGGGTGAGTCTCAATTAAAAGCCCATCCGCACCCGCGGCAATCGCAGCCTTGGCCAGGGCAGGAATCAAATCGGTTCTCCCGGCAGCATGACTTGGATCAACGATGACCGGCAAGTGGGAGAGCTGTTTTGCAACGACAACAGCGCTTAAATCCAGGGTATTTCTGGTACTTGGTTCATAGGTCCGGATTCCCCGTTCACACAAGATTACGTGTGGATTGCCGGAAGCAAGGATGTATTCCGCTGCCAACAGCCATTCCTCGACGGTTGCAGCCAAACCCCTTTTCAAAATTACCGGTTTGTTAACTTTTCCCACTTCTATAAGCAGTTGAAAGTTTTGCATATTCCGGGCGCCAATTTGAATGATGTCTACCTTATCTTGCACCAGTTTGAGACTCTCTGTATCGATCACTTCGGTTACACTCATCAGGTTGTTGTCTTTGGCGGCCTGTACCAGATAGTCTATCCCTTTCTCGCCCAATCCCTGGAAACTGTAGGGTGAAGTGCGGGGTTTAAATACCCCGCCGCGTAAAACCTTACCTCCGGAATGCCTTACCGTTTCTGCCGCAGCAATCATTTGCTCCCGGCTTTCTACTGCGCACGGCCCGCCCATCAAAACTATTTCCTTGCCGCCAATCACTAAACCGGCGAGGTCGAATACACTGTGCTCCGCTTTCTTGCCGACTAATTTTAACTGACTCATCATATAAACCCCTCCAAATAAAAATAAGCCCACGGCAATCACCCCCATTGGGACGAAAGCCGTGGACTTCCGTGGTACCACCCAGTTTGATCTTATTGACCCACTCCGAGAGTTCGGGATTATATTTCGTATTTAGTCAGTTGCAGGAATGAAAAATAAAAAACTTCTCATCCCTCCAGGGACGAGAAGTTATTCCCGCGTTACCACCCAAATTGGCTACAAGCCCGCTTGACTAAGGTACGAGATTTAATCCGATACCCCCTTCCATCTAACGGGGAAGAACCGTCCAAGCCTACTGTAGTTCAGCCGGAAGCTCAAGAGGGAACTTCAGCTACTGGGACAATAGAAGAGCTTTCAGTCTATGACTCTTCCTCCCTAAAATGCCTGTAAGCAGCTTACTTTTCTCCGTCATCGCCTTTAAGTGTGCTTAATTTTTATTAGTATATGTGAATTATTGGGATTTGTCAATATCCCACATACATTATTTTTAGACCTCTAAGGCAGCTTTAGTAAATACCTTTCTGAAATGAAACCCGTAAATCGATAACGTTACTGCCAGTGGGAATACCTCAGGCCGTTTAAACAGTGACCAAAAAATCAACTTCCAGTAATAACGCCTTTCTCTCCCGATGATTCCCAACCGGATGATCGATTTGAAAAACGCCATAATGTGCCGGAAATCCACAGGTATCGCCACTGCTTTTACCGGGGTGTACTCTCTGAGAAATACCAGTACCCGCTCATAATACTTTTTCGGTGAATAAATGGTATCAACAATCCGGTCATACCCTCTGACCAACATTCCCCGGTCCATTTTAGGCACAAAGTTCATCGTAAAGTTCGTATTGTCTCCGGAGAAGCTCTCTACCAAACGGCCTTCCTTGGCTAACCGCTGATACAGGCGAGTTCCCTTGGGGGCGTTCAATAACCCCACCATCGCCGCAACAATACCGCTTTGCTGAATGAAGTTGATTAAACTATCGAATATACCGCTATTATCGTTATCAAAACCAACGATAAACCCGCCGTGTACCTGGAGGCCAATCCGCTGAATTTTCTTCACACAGGCAATCATATCCCGGTTTTTGTTCTGCATTTTGTTGCATTCGCCCAAACTATCCTCATTTGGTGTTTCGATGCCGATAAAGACGGTGTCAAAACCTGCTTTTACCATCATGCGCATCAATTCATCATCGTCTGCCAGGTTTATTGAAGTCTCAGTTAAGAATGAAAACGGGTAATCTTTTTCCGTCATCCACTCGATTAAAGCCGGCAGGATTTCCCGCATTAATTTTATCTTGTTGCCGATAAAGTTATCATCGACAAAAAATACTCCGCCCCGCCAACCGGAATCATAAAGGGCATCTAATTCTTGTCGCAGCTGGGAAGCGCTCTTTGTCCTGGGCGCATGCCCATATAATGAAGTAATATTGCAAAACTCACAATTAAATGGGCAACCGCGGGAGTACTGAATGTTCATCGTTGCGTACGCTTTTTTCTTAATCAAGTTCCATAGCGGCACCGGTGTCTTTTGTAAGTCAGCCCACGTATCCGCCGTATACAGATGCTCCGCCGTACCGCTTTCCAGCGCGGCGATAAACTTAGGAACGGTTAATTCACCTTCATTTAACAAAAGATGGTTGACATCATCAAATGCTTCCGGCTCCAAGGTAAACAAGGGTCCGCCGGCAACGGTCTTGACACCCAGCCTTTTGCAGCGGTCGATGACTTCCCTTACCGACTCCTTCTGGACAACCATGGCGCTGATGAACACGTAATCCGCCCAGGCCAAATCTTTATCTTTTAGGGTAGTCACATTCATATCTACCAACCGCTTCTCATAGTCGGCAGGCAACAGTGCCGCAACAGTTAACAATCCCAAAGGTGGAAAGCTTGCTTTCTTCGATACAAATTTAAGTGCATACTGAAATCCCCAATATGTAATGGGATATTTCGGGTAGACCAAGAGAATTTTCATCGTAATCACCTTCCTCAGAATTTAGCCGGTCTCTCATAACCCCCATTCAGTCGCTTGCGGCAGGTAATATGTCCCAATTACCTATCCTTAGCTTAAGCAGTATGAAGAAATAATATGTGAAAATATACTAATTGCTAAATCTAACTTATCTTATCAGCTTTATTTCCAAGGTATTCGCCTAAAATAATCCATACCCCTGCTAATCAAGTACAGAATTCACACGGGAACAGGATATTCTTAATCACTATCGAATGCTTTAGTCAATTTGGGGGATTCTAGACTTGTTTTTCACTAAACTCAAGGAGGTTCCGTAGATGGTACACTTGCTGCAACCATTACAGGCAAAGAATTTGAGCCTGACTAACCGTCTGGTCATGCCGCCCATGGCTACCGCAAAAGCAACCCCTGAAGGGAAAGTCAGTCAGGCAATCCTCGATTATTATGCTGAAAAGTCTTATGGTGGTTACATCTCGCTGATTATTATTGAACACAGTTTTATCAAGCAAGAAGGAAAGGCCGGTAACCAACAGCTTTCCGTGGCTGATGACAGTATGCTCGCAGGCTTACGCGAACTGGCAGCCGTAATTCACCGCAATGGTCCCAAGACCGTAATGCAACTCAATCATGCCGGCAGCGCTACAGCTCAAGAAATAACCGGCTCCACACCGGTCGGCCCTTCAGCAGTGACAAACCCGCGTAAAGGATCGGTGCCGCGGGAACTTACCCGGCAGGAAATTGCCAATATCGTTCAGGCTTTTCATGATGGCGCCCGTCGTACGCAACAGGCCGGTTTTGACGGGGTTGAAATTCATTCAGCGCACGGTTACCTTCTCAATCAGTTTTTCTCTCCGTTAACAAATAAACGCACCGACGAATACGGTGGAAGCGTTCATAACCGAATTCGTCTGCACCTGGAAGTAATTGAAGCAGTACGTTCAGCCGTGGGCCGGGACTTTCCTATTCTTTTACGGCTCGGCGCATCGGATTTCCTTAGCGGCGGAATCACAATTGAAGACAGTCTTATTGCCGCTCGGGAATTTGAACAGGCCGGCGTAAATATTCTCGATATTTCCGGTGGTTTATCTGGCTACACTGTACCGGGACTTACCGGGCAGGGTTACTTTGCACCGTTAACAGAAGCGATCAAGCAGGTTGTCTCCATTCCGGTTATTCTTACGGGCGGCATTACCGAAGTTCAGGCCGCCGAACGGTTACTGGCTGAGCAAAAGGCAGACCTGATTGGCGTCGCCCGCGCCATCTTGAAAGATTCCAACTGGGCAGCAGAAGCAGTAAAAAGCCTCCAGTAACGGGAATTACCCCCTCGTCTTCTCTTCCGCTGTCCTTGCCAATATTGGCAAGGTTATACTTTCCGATAGTATTTAAAAAATAACTCCGTACCACTGTCTACAAGTGATACGGAGTTATTTATCCTGCTTGGAAACCAAGCCCTATTACTCAATTGCTGTAAAGTAGGGAGTCGACTTACGCGAACCAGCCAACAGTGACCGGGATTTTTGCCCGTACTTCATTGATGATTGATTTTGCCTTATCCGGTAAGGCATTATGCCCTTCTACGACCAGGCTTCTGTAGTCTTCGACACCCAAAAATCGCATGAGATCCCTGAGATAGGCATCCGCATGATTGTCTTGGCTATGAAATCCACCAGAGGCATGGATATGTAGGCATTTTTTGTTCTGTAACAAACCCTCTGGACCTTTTTCCGTATATTTAAACGTTTTCCCAGCGACACAGACGGTATCGAGATAGGTTTTTACCCGCGGCGGCATGCCGAGGTTCCACATCGGCGTCACAAAGACATACTTGTCAGCGTTGACAAATTGGTCAGTGAACTGGTTGTAACGTTCCAGTTTCTTTCTCGCTTGTTCTGGTAGACTCGCCGGAGATAAGCCGGCCATCAGGCTCCCCATCGCATCCATGAGCTCGTAGTCTATCTCCGGGATATCGCTTTTATACAAATCTAATACCGTAATTTCATCTTTAGGCCTGGCTTCTTTGTATTCGCGCAGGAATTCCTGTCCAAGGCTAAGACTGACTGATTTTTCACTCGCTTTAGGATTTGCCGTAATGTACAGTACGTTTGCCACAATAACAACTCCTCTAGGATGCCAA
>DATAMA010000223.1:0-2199 GCA_036260765.1 Desulfobacteria bacterium
TTGTCCAGCAGCATGATCAATTCATCGTAGCGACCATGCAGGTCCCCAATCAAGTCAAAAGGCCCCGGATAGGTCACCTCAAAGCTGCGTATAACCACCTTGAAATCAGGATTCCGCACATCCTCCCTGGAAAATACAAAGACCTGGTTAAAGCCTTCTTCCTCCGCTGTTTGCAGAGTTTTACCGAGCTGCCTGCTCATAGCTCCAATTACTTGACGGAGTACTCTCCGCTCACGGCAGGCATTGCCTTCCAGGCAGACCGGCTCGGGAGTATTAAAGATCAGGAGCACTACGTGAAATTTGTATTTTTTGCCTAAGGCCAAAAGCTTACCCCGGGCCTGCCTTGTTAGTGCGGTGGAGTCCGCGACCGTCAAGCACCCGAGGGCCAACCGGTATTCAATAAGTGAGTGAAACAGTTTGAACGCCTGTTTTGAGGCAGCAATATTTGTCTCATCATCGCTAACCAGCAATCGACAGCGATCTGAGGACACTACAGCCGTCTCAGGAAAGTGCTCCAAGGCAAATGTAGACTTGCCGCACCCCGGCGGACCGCTTAAGACCAGAAGGGTGTTTTGAGGTATCGATATGGACGGCATTTATGTTACCTCCCCCTTTATGCCTTAAGTTTAGCCGGAAAACAGTTAGTCTATCCAAAGAGGAAGCAGGCGGACGGGTGACCCGGCTTATTTTTGTATATAAAAAAGCCGCCAGGTTCTAAGGATGAGAAGAGTAGCAGAGAAGTAGAACCCTTACCGCCTGCTCAAAAAGTATGAACTGGTATTTGCAGGAGTATTGCAGGATGCGCCAGGACTATCGCACATTCACACTCCTTAGCATGAAAGATGTTCACCTTTTGGAGGAACGATATGAACTTCGTGAAATACCGGAAGAACGGCTGGGCACATCCAAATTCGGCAACGAGGTGAAAGAGCAGGTCAAGTTGCGAGTGCATAAGGATATATGGGATCAGATGGTTCTTTATTTTGGGGAAGAAAATGTCATCCTAACTCGGGACACTACATCGTTCAAGCTCATTTACCGGTAGGAGATCTAACTGGTCGCTTTCTTCTGGGGTTTGGCGACGTGAGTGTTTGGAACTGGAAGGTAAGCGTATACTCATAAGAGATTTAATCTCCAAGACGGCACATATATAATAAATGACTCGACTACTTGATAAGTTGGCTACCTTGCCTGTTATCAGCGTGTCTGTAAATATGGAGCAGTATGATAACGACTAAAGTCCGATATTACCATCGGACTTTAGTCTGTATTATTATTATGACACTTATGCCTTAAACCAATAGTATAATGCAAACGTTTTTAACTGCCACTAGTTATGGTAATTTCAAAGTAAAATTTTCAGATCATTCTCCAGTAAATCAGTTACCAAGGTTGGTATAGTGGAAGAACAACTTGTACTACGGCCAATGTAGTTTCGCCATGCTGTAAGCCAGCTCCATCTATTTACTTTTGACAACCAGCCACTCATCTCCATTATAGCCGCGTTAAAATTATAAAATTAAATTAAACAAGTAGCCTGTAACCATAATCGCTAAACCGACAATCCCATAATAGGTTGCAAGCAATTTTGGTTTCAACACTTGCCTTAGAATAATAGCTTCAGGCAGGGACAATGCTGTAACCGCCATCATAAAAGACAGGGCCGTACCCATTGCCATTCCTGTTCTGACTAGTTCCTTTATGATAGGGATCATTCCGGCAGCATTGGAATACAAAGGGATGCCAATAAGAACCGCTAACGGGACAGCCAAAGGGTTACCTGGACCTGCATATTTGGTCAGGAAACCCGCCGGGGCATAGCCATGCATTGTAGCCCCTACAGCAATACCAATAATTACCCATATCCATACTTTTTTTACGATCTGGATTGTATAGTCTTTAGCATATATAGCCCGGTCTCTCCAGGTTAGTGCAGCAGCATCCATGCTGCAATCACATGATGAGGAGTTGATTTGGTAAACATATTCCTCCACTAGATGCTCAAGCTTCAGCCGCCCTAACACCGTGCCGGCTATGATAGCTATAACGACTCCACTGATAATATAGATGACGGCTATTTGCCAGCCGAACATCAGCCAGAGCATTCCCAGCGCAACTTCATTTACCATAGGTGAAGATATTAGAAAAGAAAATGTCACCCCAAGCGGGACCCCCGCTTCTACGAAACCGATAAACATC
>DATAMA010000007.1:0-2093 GCA_036260765.1 Desulfobacteria bacterium
ATTGGGATTGTTTTTGGTATTTGTTTGGCTTATCAGCATAATTTTGACATGAGGTGATCAGATTGTTTAATTTAAAGGAGCAATTTAAGGAGCAGATTGATGACTTTACAAATCCATCGGGCGTCTGGGAGGTGGCAGAAGATATCTTTCAGCGCAATCAACAGTACGGCAAATTGTTATTCGAAGGGGCAGAGGCAGCTGTAGGGCAGTCTCCCAAGGATGTTGTCTGGTCCTTGAATAAGGTAAAGCTTTATCGTTACAGGTCGCCGCGGCCTGCAACCGTCACGGTGCCGTTGCTAATGGTCTATGCCCTGATAAATCGCGCGTATATCCTAGACTTGGTACCGGGCAGGAGCCTGATCGAGTACTTGGTCGGCAGGGGGTTTGACGTCTATCTACTTGATTGGGGAACGCCAGGATTGGAGGATAAGGATCTAACGTTCGGAGATTACATTACGAACTATATACCGAAAGCGGTAAAGCGGATTAAACGACTGTCCAAGGCCAAAGAGTTTTCAATCCTCGGTTACTGTATGGGTGGGACGATGAGTGCGATGTATGCGGCTTTGTACCCGGATGACGGCTTAAAAAACCTGATCCTCATGGCCTCGCCGATTGACTTCTCGTTTCACCCGTATTACAGTGTCTGGCTAAGAAACAAGAATTTCGATCTTGACCGGATGGTTGATGTCCTTGGACTAATTCCAGGTAACCTAATTGATTGGGGTAATAAAATGCTGAAGCCTGTTCAGAACTTTTTGTCTTCAGAAGTAAACCTTTGGAGTAACGCTCTGGATGACAAGTTTCTTCAGTCATGGGCGCCTGTGAACAAATGGGTT
The DNA here is from genome assembly GCA_036260765.1 of Desulfobacteria bacterium. Lineage (GTDB taxonomy): Bacteria > Bacillota > Desulfitobacteriia > Desulfitobacteriales > JAJXUE01 > DATAMA01. Next base: position 840 of record DATAMA010000007.1, read on the forward strand.
AACGATGGGCCGCCGTTTCCTGGTGAGGTTTATCGGCAGTGGATCAGGGATTTTTACCAGGAAAACAAGTTGGTTAAAGGAGAAGTAAGGATTTCCGGCCACAGGGTAGATTTGGGCAAGATAAAGGCGAATCTGTTGGCAATCGGTGCGACCAGGGACCACATTACCCTGCCGCAACAAGTAAAACCGGCTCTCGAGTATTGTGGTTCCGTTGATAAAGAGTATTTTGAGGTCGACGCCGGGCATGTAGCTTTAACTATCAGCAGTAGAGCGACGAAGAAAACCTGGCCCAAAATTGCGGAATGGCTGCAGAGCCACTGCTAAAATGTAAAAAAATCCGGTAGCAGCTGCTACCGGATTTTTTTTACAATACTATCGCAAGACTTCATTCATGCTCCCACTGCGGAAACCTTGCAAATCGAGGGTGATATAGACAAAACCAAGTTCTTTGAGCCTGGTAACGATCAATTCATTAAGCGGGCCGGCTACTGCGGCGAAATCTGCCGGCGGCAGTTCCAAGCGGGCGATATTATCATGGCAGCGGACACGTAGTTGCTTAAAACCTAAGCTGTGGAGAAAACCTTCCGCCTGTTCAACTTGACGCAGTTTTTCTGCCGTAATTCGCTGACCGTACGGAAACCGCGATGACAGACAGGCAAACGACGGCTTGTCCCATGTCGAAAGCCCCATCTTTTTCGATAATTGACGGATTTCCTGTTTGGTGAGCCCAACCGCCTGTAACGGACTCTGAATTCCGAGGTCCCTTCCGGCACGCATGCCGGGACGGTAATCACGCAAATCATCCGTATTCGCGCCGTCGAATACATGTGCTAAGCCGCGTTCCTGCGCCAGGTTTACCAATTTGCCAAATAGTTCTGATTTACAATAATAACACCGATCAGTGGGATTGCTGGCAAAATTCTCATTGGCTAATTCCGTGGTTTCAATTAGCAGATGCGGGGCACCAATTTCAGTGACAACCTGTAGGGCTGCCTCGCGTTCGGATAAGGGGTACGTTTCTGAACAAGCAGTTACTGCTAAACAGGTATCCCCTAAAACCTCATAAGCAACTTTAAGCAGAAAAGTGCTGTCCACGCCGCCGGAAAAAGCAATAATACCTGAACCTTGTTTTTTTAGATATGATTTGAGATTTTCCAGCTTAGCTAATGCCTGCGGTGAAACAGCGGCGTTATTGTTATTCATGTGCACAACCCCTAAGTAAAAACTACTTTAAATTGTAGCCTAGGGGAAAGC
>DATAMA010000019.1:0-3075 GCA_036260765.1 Desulfobacteria bacterium
TAAGCAGGCGAGCGCCAAAGACATATCGTTATCTCGGTAATCTGGAGCCTGTTGATTTACAGGCACCGATTAATGGCGACTTTGGCGGTTTGTCTAAAGTTTTAGAGGATATGATGAGACAAATTCAGGTGAAAGATGATGTAATTAATACCTTGCGGGAAAGGCTGAGCCGGTTGGAAGAGCGGGAAAAAAATGTGATGTACCGCTTGAAACTGGGGGAAGGAACGGAGATTACCGTTACCAGGGGCATCTCGCAGGCAGATTGAACGTTTGACAAAAGGAATTGCGCATGTCATCAGACCGAAACGGGAAACGTAATGGGGAACTTTGATTCCCGGGAGGGAGAGCATGGACGCGATCCAGGAGACATTTGAAGGATTTATTAATCAGACCCTTTATGCTACCGAATTAGACCTGTCACGTGAGGTATTGAATGATTTGGACTGGGCGGCAAAAGTTTATGGCATCAAACGGTCGTTGGTGGCAGATTCGATATTGAAAACTGCATTTAGGGAGTACCGGGATATTATTAGTGCTCACGAAAATCAACTCAACCGGGAAGATCAGCAGTAGAATATTCCTGAAGGGAGGGGAAGGTAATGGCTGAAGGTTTCGATGCTAAAGCCTTGGAGATTTTTGAAGATCTGTACTATTTTTTGGAGAACAAGATTAAACTCTTGCCGCTGGACAACCCACAACGGCAGCGGCTTGAGGATATTCAACAAATGGCGGCAAGCGAACGACGGCTTATTGAAGAGGTTAGCACTCCATGCCGGTTTATATTAGAACATCTGAGTGAACAACAGGCACGAGAGGTTACGCTTGGCGTCGAAACGGATAATTTTAAAACCAAGGCTCCGGTTTCAGGCATCCTAATTGGTGAATGGGGAAAAGTGCAGATCAAGCTGGGCAGTGTCAATGTGGCTTGGCGGGATGCAGGTTCACAATATTACTTTTACCCCGACAAAGTGGAGATAAGGCCTCTGGACGAACGGCGCAGCGGGTTTCAGTTGTTTTTTGCCTTACCGTTTAAGAGCAGTCCCGGGTTGTTGCAGCGTTATCCGGATCTTAAACAACATGAACAGGTAGGCTACTGGCACGAAGACTTGAGTTAGGATAGAGGTTAAAATATGAGACCACGTTTGGAAAAAGGTTTGGTCCAGGTTTATACCGGGCCGGCGAAAGGTAAGAGTACTGCCGCTTTTGGCTTGACGGTTCGGGCAGTCGGACATGGGTTTCGGGTTTTTATCATTCAGTTCATGAAAGGAATGGCCAATTACGGTGAATTGGCAGCGTTTAAACGCCTTGCCCCGGAGTGCATAGTTGAGAACTTTGGCGGCAAGGGCTGGGTCGTCAAGGGACAGGCGAAACCGGAAGACATTTCCGAAGCCCAAAAAGCGATGGCCAGGGCAGAAGAAGTGATCCTTTCCGATGACTGGGATATTGTCATCCTGGATGAAATCAATAATGCCATCTGGTTTGATCTGATCGATGTTGCCGCAGTGCTACGTCTAATCGATAAAAAACCGGAGCGGGTTGAACTGGTGCTTACCGGCCGTAATGCACCGCCGGAAATTGTGACGGCCGCGGATCTGGTTACCGAGATGGAGAACATTAAACACCCCTGTGATCACGGAATCGGTGCAAGAAAGGGCATTGAGTATTAAATAGTCATTGCCACAAAGTTGCGTTTTGACTTGTAATCAGCGTTAAATTTAGGTATAATGTGTGGCAAATCGGAAAATAAATGATACGACAAAGGCGTCGACAAAACAGGTCTAATACCGACCGCTGTTCGACGTTTTTATTTTGAGTCGGGGGGAATAAGCATGGGCATAACTAAACAGGAATTACTGGAAAAAGTACGTGAACATGACGTAAGGTTTATGCGCCTACAGTTTACCGACATTTTTGGTGTGCTAAAAAATGTAGCTATTCCATTTGGGCAAGTAGAAAAAGCCTTAGACGGTGAATTAATGTTCGATGGTTCTTCAATTGAGGGGTTTGTCCGAATTGAGGAATCCGACATGTACTTACGGCCGGACCCGAATACATTTGTGGTTTTTCCGTGGAGGCCTAAAGACGGTGCTGTTGCCAGGATGATCTGTGATGTATACAATCCTGACGGTACCCCGTTTAGCGGTGACCCGCGCGGTAATCTCAAACGGGTATTGGCTAAGGCGGCAGAAAATGGCTACACCATGAATGTAGGTCCGGAGTGTGAATTCTTTCTGTTCCTGACTGACGCGGAAGGACGGCCAACAACGATAACCCATGATCAGGCCGGTTATTTTGATATGACCCCGGTTGATTTGGGCGAAGATGCCAGACGCGATATGGTCATGACCCTGGAGCATATGGGCTTTGAGGTTGAAGCTTCGCACCACGAAGTAGCACCTGGTCAACACGAGATTGATTTTAAGTATACAGATGCGTTGGCAGCTGCAGATAACATCGCGACTTTCAAATTTGTCGTCCGGACAATCGCGCAGCGGCATGGCCTGCACGCCACCTTTATGCCTAAGCCGGTGTTCGGCATTAACGGTTCAGGCATGCATACTAATCAGTCCCTGTTTAAAAACGGCAGAAATGCGTTTTATGATGCCAAGGGACCATTAGAATTATCTGAAGCCGCTTACCAATATATTGCCGGGCTAATTAAACATGTGCGTTCTTTCGCTGCGATCACCAACCCGACGGTTAACTCATTTAAACGCCTGGTACCTGGCTACGAAGCGCCCTGTTATATTGCCTGGTCCGCGCGTAATCGCAGCCCCTTGATTCGTATTCCGGCAAAACGCGGACCTTCCACGCGAATTGAACTGCGCAGCCCCGATCCTTCCGCGAATCCGTATTTAGCTTTAGCGGTACAGCTAGCTGCCGGACTGGATGGAATAAAAAATAAACTGACCCCGCCGACGCCGGTCGATGCGAATATTTATCAAATGGACGACGAGACCCGCAAAGAGCAGGGTATTGGCAGCCTGCCGGCCAACCTGTTTGATGCCATTACCGAGCTGAAAAAGGATGAGGTAATTCGGGCAGCACTTGGTGAGCATATCTTTGAGCACTTTA
>DATAMA010000020.1:0-2017 GCA_036260765.1 Desulfobacteria bacterium
GTAGGACGCTTCTACAGTTTCCGCAGGCAACTTACCCGGTTTACGTACCGGCAGAAACCCTAATCCCAGTTCGTAGGCCACCGGCGCACCAAGCAAAAATCCTCTTGCCTCCGGACCTACGACAACCTCCGCCTCTAAGCGCTTAGCCCACGCTGCCAGGCTCTGTACAGCTTCCCTTAAGGCAGGCCCATTTTTGAGGAGAGTCGTAATATCCTTGAAGCTAATCCCCGGCTTAGGAAAGTCGGGAATCACTCTAATATACTCTTTAAGATTCATGCCGGTGCACTCCTTTAGATTAGTTCAGATGTTCAGATCAGATAATATAAGGCCGGTGCCGCATGTTAAACCGAACTAGGCTGTACCGGCATAGTCCTGTAACACCTCAAGACCCTGGCGATACAGGCTGGAATTTAATAGATTTAGCTTTTCCTTTGGAACCTGAAAATAAAATATTCGTTCTGAGTCACTATTTTCCCTTTTAATGATATGTAATTCCTCGAAAATCTGTAACCCAATGTTGACAAACTCGGTATTCTCCGCCAACCGTTCCGCCAATTGTGGTAAAACAGCACCGAGGAAACGCCGCTCAGTGGTATTCAACGAAGCCAGAAGCTTATACAGACGCCCCAGCCGTTCTCTATTTGGGGCCATGGTTTGTACTAATTCAGCACTGGTTTGCGAACGAAGTATGGGAAATTGCCGGTCCAATTTAGCCGGCTGTGGAACATCAAGCGAATCCAGTACAATCAGGCCGAGGTTCGCGCCTAACTGCTCTATTCTCGCCCAATCTCCTGCGATAGAATCATTGCCGATGATAAAAATACCGGTGGCTTCCGGCAGTGTAACCATTTTATCCACGCAAAAAAGCGGCACTGTTTGTCCGCTCTGCGGAAAAATCCTGGTAGCTAGATTAGCAATTGACTTTGCCAAGGCAGCTCTTGGATATACTACCACACTTGCCTTACCAGCGGCTAGCACCTGATTGACCGCGGCCGTTAACGGAAACAACAAACTACAATTTTGTGGTGCACTGCAACTGCTTCCTTGGGCAAGGAGCGTTAACACGTCCTGCTCAGCAGAAGTAAGCCTGTGGAAATTGGCAATCAGCGTCTGAACCGGCTGACTGCTCAAACCGGCAGCCCGGATGTCTTTGAGCTGCAATTGGATCGTTTTATGACCGTTGTACTCGTTAAATACGGGAGTAAATGCGGCTTCAACCGTACTTTCCTGTTCGAGCAGGCCTAAATGTTCTCCCAAGCCAAACCCGATTCCAGCGAAGGTCCGGTTGCCACACTTAACCTTCACCTTGAGATGGGTATGATCTTTGCCAACCTGGCGAACGTCGAGCAAATTCAGATTATCCAGACGCAAAACAGGGTTAGGATTCCCATAACCGAATGGCTCTAATTTACTCAGTTCCCCAATTAAAGCCGGGGTGATCTGCTCGCCTTCTACACGTGCATCAATGTGTAACCTGGGCCGATAGAATTCTTGCGGCAATAGACGGGCAAATGAGTTCAACCGCTCCCGCAGCTTGTCAACTTGTCCGGCCTTAATTGTCAGCCCCGCTGCCTGCCTGTGCCCGCCGAATTTAACCAGAATATCACTGCAGGTTTGCAGCGCCTGATATAGATCAAAACCTTGAATGCTCCGGCCTGATCCTTTCCCTTCCCCGCCGTCGAGAGAAATTAGTATTGCCGGGCAGTAAAATTTTTCTACCAAACGCGAGGCGACAATGCCAATGACCCCGGGGTGCCAGCCCTCTTTTGCCAAAACAATTACCTGGTCACGTCGTCCATCGAAATCTGCCAGCATGGCCAATGCTTCCGATAACATTACTGTTTCAATTTCCTGGCGTTCCCGGTTTTCCGCGTCAAGGTAGACCGCCGTTTCCCTGGCTCTGAGCAAATCGTGGCTGCGCAGCAGTTGGACGGCAATCGTTGCGTCACTAATCCGGCCGCTGGCGTTTATTCTCGGTCCTAGTTGAAATCCAACGTGACCGGCATTAACTTGTTTT
>DATAMA010000023.1:0-13054 GCA_036260765.1 Desulfobacteria bacterium
AACTGAGGTGACGGAAACCAGTGCTGTTTCCTGACGAATTATTAGCAGCAGTAGAATGTTTATTGTTTGTGACAAGTGAACCATTGTCAGTGGAACGGATTGCGCAAATCGTGGAGATTGCTCCAGCGGATGCGGATGAGCTGTTGGGGCTGCTGGCGAACCGCTATACGGAACGCGGCAGCGGCATTGAACTTGTCCGGGTAGCCGGCGGCTATCAACTGGCAACCAGGCCGGAATTGTCCGGATATATCGAGCGGTTGTACAAACCTCAGGTCCAAAACTTGTCTCATGCGGCATTAGAGGTGTTGGCAATTATCGCCTATAAACAACCGGTTACCAGAGGAGAAATTGAGCTTATTCGGGGTGTTCAGTCGGACCGGGCGGTAGCTACTTTGGTGGAAAAACAACTAATTAAAGAAGTCGGGCGCAAAGATGGGCCGGGCCGGCCGGTATTGTTTGGCACGACGGAACAATTTTTACGCCACTTTGGCCTGAACAGCTTGGCAGAATTGCCTCCGGCCGAAGAGTTTATCATGGGACTTGGCGACAAGGACGCTAAACCGGAGCATGCAGTGAACAATGAAGAAGCAGTGGATGACAATGTCGAAGAATCCGGTAGCTTAGACAGCAAAGGATCAGGGAGTGTAGACAATAAAGAATCTGCGGATTCTGGAAACGAGAACGTTTAAAAGTTAGAAGTTCTGTTTATTACGGGCCTGTCGGCAAATGCCGGCAGGCTTTTCGCATACTTAGGCTAAGTTACGGCAAAATTAAACTGATAAAGTATTTTGGTCTGTTGTTTGGTGGGGTAGGGGTGTCGGTAATTACTTTTCTGTTAGCGTTATTACTATTTGTGGGCCTGTTAACGACTATCCCGTTTCAGCTGCGTTTCGCCTACCGGCGGGTTGGACAAGATGATATTGTCAATATCACGTTTTACAGCTTGCATGGATTGTGGAAATTCTGCCTGGAGATTCCGGTACTGGACTTTCGCTGGGAGGCTTTTCCCCAGTTGCGGCTGCACACCAAAGTTAAACCGTTTCAGGCAAAGGGAAAGACAATAGAGGAGATTAAGCCCAGACGGCGCAGGTTTAGCAAAGGACTGTTAAGACGCACTATCGGCCTGATGCCTAGGTTGTTGGAAGCAAAGCGTCGGTTTTATAAAGGGATTAGTTGCACGGAATTACAGTGGAAAATCGAAGTTGGCCTGGAAAATGCCGCAGAGACCGGGATGGTAGTCGGGGGGGTATGGAATCTGATCGGCTATTATCTGGGAAAGCTGCACAATACAATTAACTTCAAGGTTAAACACCCTGTGATAGAAGTCTATCCGTGTTTCCAAACGAGAAAGGTAAACGTAGAGATCAACTGTATATTTAAATTACGGACGGCGCATCTAATATTTGCCGGCTTTAAGGCGCTAAAGATTATTAAAGTGGGATTAAAGGGGGTTAAATTCCGTGAATCACCCGATTGAAGCATTGATCTTCCAGGGTGTGTTTGCGATGTGTGAATGAATTTTTACAGTTTAAACCTGCTGACCGAACTTTGCAGTGTTTGAGCCATTGAAGATAAGTTTTCACTGGCAGAGGCAATTTCTTGAATGGAAGCTGACTGTTCTTCGGTCGCCGCGGAAACAGTTTGGGCCTGATCCTCGGCAGCTTTACCGACAGTTTCAATTTTACGGACTGATTCTGCAACTTGGTGACTGCCTTCAGCCATTTGCTTAACCGAAGCAGAAATTTCTTGAATCCGGTCGGAAACCTGTTTAATCAGGTCGGCAATTTCACCGAAGGCCTTACCGGCATCATGGACTACTGCTATGCCAATCTTAACATCCTGGGCTCCCGTATCCATGGCCGTAACCACATTGTCGATGTTCAAGTTATTTTCGCTAATCAGTTCAGTGATTTGCGTTGCTGCACGCTGGGATTGTTCGGCTAATTTCCGGACCTCATCTGCCACTACCGCAAAACCACGTCCTTGTTCCCCGGCACGGGCGGCTTCGATAGCCGCGTTTAATGCCAGTAGGTTAGTTTGAGCCGCTATGTCCGAAATTACATTAATAATAGCGTTAATTTGCTGCGAACCTTCAGCTAGCTTGGTGATCGTGGCGTTTACATTACCAGTGCTTTTGTCGACGCTATCCATTTGGGTGATTGTCTTATCGACAGCAGACTTACCGTTTTCACTTGCCAAGGCGGCCTGAACAGCTAAGGATTCCACACTACTACTATGTTTGGCGATATCCTGCATCCCATTCGACATTTGTTCGATTACTGCAAGTGTACCGTCGATGGCAATAGATTGGTGTTTGGCGCCATCTGCCACTTCGGAAATTGATGTGGCTACCTGCGTTGTTGCTTGTCCGTGCTGTTCCACGCCGGTACTGAGCTCATTTGCAGAGGCAGCCACTAGCTGTGCAGACTCGGACACTTCATGAATCAAGCTGCGCAGATTATTCGCCATCTCGTTAAGGCTGGTTCCCAATTGCCCCAACTCATCGCGGGACGTTATTTTAATATTTTCGGCAGCTAGATTTCCTTCGGCAATTTGTCGAGAGTATTTGACCATATTCCGAATCGGTTTGATCATTTTTCTTGCCAACAGCCAGGTACCCACTAGGGTGATCACAAACAGCACTATCCCCAGGGTAATAAGCTGTTTGATCAAGTTGCTTTTCAATTCGTCGGAAAGGGATTTTGATGCGCCGACATAAAACATCCCGATAACCGCACCTGTTTTGTCCTTGATCGGCGAATATGCAGTCTGGTACTGAACCCCGACGACGTCTGCTTCACCGGAATATTCCTGTCCGCCTTTTAGTACAGTGTCAACGACATTAGCCGCCGCTTTTGTACCGACGGCCCGCTTGCCATTACGCACTACGTTCGTGGCTATCCGGGTATCGCCTAAAAAAATCGTCGATGTATCCTTAGTAATTTTACCAATGGTATCGACAATCCGAGTGTTACCATTAATTTTTGTATTCCCTTTATATAAGCTGCCGCCTTTTACATTCCATTCGCCCGGGTATAATGAATCGACCAGCCTAATCGCGCTTGCCAAATCAGATTTGGCCTTTTCGGTTAGCGATGTGTTTACTACCGTATTAATGGCAAATACGCTGACGAAAACAAGTAAGATAACTAAGATTAAAGATACTGTTGCCAATAATTTTGCTTCAATCCCTAGTTTCAATGTTTAAGCCTCCTCGCGTCTTTTTAATAAGCCCCATGCCAAAAGTTACCTCACTTGTATCGATACTACAAAAATGGTTATTATCCTTCAAAATTCGACCAAGAATATCGTTATTAGCGATGAATAACTACTTGTACTTTGAGCAATAACCTTACAATTCAAGGCACGACTCAACGCATATTTACGCCTTGGAAAGTTTATATTATTAATGCTCACAAAGTAAAAAATTAAGATAACAGTAGTAGATGAAAAAAGCATAAGGCATACTGGGCATTAAGTTTATACAACTAAAACTGTTAAAGGCGCAAAATGAAATACAGAGGGGGTTCGTAAATATGCCCAATCATCCAATAGAAGCGTTAATGAAAACGGCGATGGAAAGTATAAAAGAAATGGTTGATGTGAATACCATTGTCGGTGACGCGGTGGAAACCCCGGATGGAACCGTAATTATCCCGGTGTCCCGGGTTGCCTGTGGCTTTGCCGCCGGCGGCAGCGAATTTGATACCGGGGCGGGCAGTACAGTCAGTACGCATGACGAATCGGGCAGCGGCTTACCGTTTGGCGGCGGCAGCGGCGCGGGTGTCTCCGTTCAACCTGTTGGTTTTCTGGTAGTAGGAAACGGACAGGTCCGCTTATTGCCTGTCGATGGCAATGCCGTATTTGACCGATTGATCGACGCGGTACCGCAGGTGATTGATAAAGTGAGCGGTATGGTTAAAAAGGACGATCAAGGCCAGCAAGAAGGCAAGGAACTGGTTGAGAAGGTTCACGTTAAGGCACCGTCGCAGCAGCCGGCACAATAGTGCGAATACGGAACGAAAAACGCTTGATAATCAGCATCACTAACCCGGTAAATTTTGCTTTGCCGGGTTGTCGTTTATTACCGGCACAGAAAACCCTATGCCCATCATAGTATAAGGAAGAGTCCCCCCGTCTACAGGAGGAAGATAGCAATGAACTGTACCCAGCTACTCGCCAGTTGTCTTTCGCCCCTCGGTCTGCCTGACAGGGAGTCAGCCTACTTAATCAAAGTTTTGTGCATAGCTTTGCAACAGCGGTCAAAGGAATTAACGGCAGAAATAGAACATGCGGAGCAGCAGGTAGCAAACTATGTCCGGAAATACGGAGTGAGTTACCAGAAATATAGAGCCGCGCATATAGCCGAAGGCAGTCAATCACTTGATGATTTGGTGACATGGGGGTTTTGGGAGAGGCTTAAGGATAACCGGATGCAATTGTTGGCCAAGTACCGTTCTCTGATTGAAACCTCCTTAAATAACTAAAGGACAAATAACTAAACGACGTTTTCCCGAATATCGCAGAGCCGGTCCGTTCTAAGGCTTAACTTGTCCACATAAATATGCAAGAGGACAGGGAGGAGTTAAGCGTGGTCAATACGGTATGGCTCTTTTTGCTTGTGACTGGAATCGTGGTATCGGCAGCAAATGGGAAAATCGAAAGTGTCACGACGGCGGCCATGAGCGCTGCCCAGCTAGGGGTTGAAGTGGCAATTGGCTTGATCGGGGTGATGAGCCTGTGGCTGGGCATCATGCGTTTGGCCGAGGAGGCAGGGATGGTGCGGGGCTTAGCTAGACTTGTCGAACCGCTTACCCACCGGCTGTTTCCGTCCATTCCCCGCAATCATCCGGCGTTAGGGGCGATTATTCTAAATATTAGCGCGAACATACTTGGGTTGGGAAATGCCGCGACCCCGTTCGGCCTCAAAGCCATGGAGGAGATGCAAAAATTAAACCCGGATAAGGAAACGGCCAGTAACGCGATGTGTACGTTCCTGGCGTTAAATACCTCAGCGATTACGTTAATTCCGGCAACGATTATTGCGGTCAGGTTAAAGGCCGGTTCCGCTAATCCGACGGAAATTATCGGTACAACTATTTTTGCTACCGGAGTGGCGATGACTTGTGCCGTTACTGTTGATTTTATAATCCGACGGCGGAGGGGGGATGGGGGATGAAGGCGATCACAGAAATATCGCGCTGGGCGATACCGGCCTTTCTATTGCTTGTTCCGCTGATCGCTTATTTACGTAGGGTAAAGGTCTATGAAGCGTTTGTCAGTGGCGCGGAAGACGGTTTCTGGACTGCAGTCAAAATAATTCCGTACTTGGTGGGAATGCTGGTAGCGATCAACGTCTTTGTCAGTTCGGGCGCTTTGGACATTGCGTCCAATGTTTTAAAGCCGATATTTCAATTTTTTGGACTAAGGTCAGATTTGACCAAAGTCATTCCCCTCGCGATCATGCGCCCACTCTCTGGTTCCGGGGCGCTGGGCATTGCGACACAGATTATTAATCAGCATGGTCCGGATTCATTCCTCGGCCGCTTGGCTTCGACAATGCAAGGTAGTACAGATACTACCTTTTTTGTTTTAACGGTTTATTTCGGTTCGGTCGGGATCAAGAAATACCGGCATGCGCTGTTGGTAGGGTTGATTGCCGATATCACCGGATTGGTCGCGTCGGTCTACATTGTGAGCAGGGTGTTTGGCTAGGCAAGATTCGGCCGGCTTCAGCGGCAGGTCGATTTCGACGGGCTGTTCTGTAGGGGGTTGATTTTGACAGGTTGATTTCAGCAGGTTGATTTCAGCAGGTCGATTTTGAAAAAGCGGTCTTCGGGGCATACTATCCATATTCATGTGCATCGCACTAAGAAGGTGGATAAATGATCTTCGTGGTACTACCGGCTTACAATGAAGGTCCGGCACTTGAACGGCTGCTGCCCAGGCTGATTGCGGTTTTGCAGGGATACCGATCCCAAATCATCGTCGTGGACGATGGCAGCATAGACCAGACGGCAACAGTTGTCCGTAAATATTTTGCTTGTGGAGTCAGGCTTGAACAACATCGGCAAAACCGCGGCCTTAAGGAAGCATTGCGCACAGGACTTCGTACGGCGTTGTCAGTGGCACGTTATAATGATGCAATTGTGACGCTCGATGCGGATGATACTCATCCGCCGGAAATTATCCCTCAGATGCAGCAAAAGATCGCTGCCGGGTGTGATATTGTCGTAGCTTCACGCTTTGTGCCTGGCGGCAAGGAGGAAGGCCTGGCTTTATATCGTAAAGTGCTAAGCCGTGGCGCGGCCTGGTTGATCAAGAGCTTTTTTCGGATTGACGGCATCACCGATTATTCGTGCGGTTATCGTGCCTACCGAGCTGCTTTTCTAGCCAAAGGGTTTGATAGCTTTGGACCGCAGTTGATCGATTCAACCGGATTTGCCGTGGCGGCGGAGATTTTACTTAAGTTGTCGTTTTTGGCGCCACATTGTGCAGAGGTACCGCTGGATTTACGCTATGATCGAAAAATCGGCAGGAGCAAGCTGCCGTTGTTAAAGACAATCGCGGGTTACCTAACTTTGATTTTGAAATTAAAACTGGCGCAGCGGAAGTTGCCTAACCTGGAAAAGACCGAGGTAGAGATATGAATATTTGCTTTTCGGCGACACGGGGCTGACCTTGGTGCGACGAAACCGATGGTTCTGGGTGATTTTTGCGTTGGGAATTGGTTTGCGCCTTTACGGGATTACTAACCCGCTTCTCGACAACCATGCCTGGCGGCAGGTAGATACCGCCTCAATGGCAGCCAATTTTCTCCAGTATGGATTTTGGCCGCTATTGCCCCAGCTCAACTATGACGGCCCGCCCCCTAACTTTGCCGAATTGGAATTTCCCCTGCCTGCCTTGCTCACAACCGGGTTGTGGAGTTTGTTCGGTCAGCATGATATAATAGCGCGGGGAGTAGCGGTGGTATTTTCCGCTGCTACTCTTTGGCTTATTTATCTGACAGGTAAGCTGCTATTTGATCGCAATTCCGGTTTACTGGCTATGGCTTTTTTTGCGGTAAACCCGCTGGCAATATATTATGGCCGCACTGTAATGCCGGAAAGCAGCATGATCTTCTTCATGACCGCTGCGATTTACCTAACGTTGCTTTGGCATCAGTCCGGGCAGCGCTGGGCCTTGTGGCTGGGGGCTGCTGCCCTGGCTCTGGCCGGCTTGGCTAAGCTGCCCGGTTTAATGATTGTTGCACCGATCGGGGTTATCCTGCTGAAAAGGTATGGCTGGAAGGCCTTTGTCCGCTGGCAGGTCTGGCTTTTTCTCCTGATTGGGCTGGGCTTGCCCTTTGTTTATTACGCGCTTGCCCATCTATATACGTCGACTCGTTTCTTGAGTGGAATTGTCAACGGGCAAATGACTACGCAGTACTTTGCCTGGGATTATTTACGTGAACGCCTTGGTGCGATGGTTACCGGTTACCTGCTGATCACCGGACTGGCAGCCTTGTGTTTGCGCCGCACTAGAGCCGGAAACCTGTTTATCTTTACCTGGTTAGGTGTATTATTGCTCTACACAATCGTGTTTGGAGCCCGGATTCAACTCGAATATTATCTGTTGCCGCTTATCCCGCCGTTAAGTATTCTCGCGGGCGGAGCAATTGGCAAGTTCTGGGGCGATCCGCCAGGGGTATTGGCAGGTATGCTGATCCTGGCGATGACTTTGAGCGGTGCGGTGGCAAAGCTGGCTCCATATTACGCGGTTGACAATGCGGTGTTAGTACAGGCGGCCAAAATCAAGCAGGCTACCTCCCCGGGCAGCCTGCTGGTGCTTAGCGACGTGCAACCGATGGTTTTCTACTATAGCGATCGTAAAGGGTGGCGGTTGGCTGGCGCTGCCCAAAGCCCCGAGAATCTGGAAAAGCTGCGACGGCAGGGGGCGGCGCTGTTTGTTATTCTGCCGGGAAGCCAGCTAAACCCCCAGCTGAAGGGATATCTTGACGAACACTACCCATTCAATCAGAATGGGGGATTTTATGATTTGAGAAAAGTTAGATAGGTGGCCTAATTAGCATGGAAGAGCGATTACAAAAAACGTTGGCCCAGGCTGGCGTCGCTTCAAGGCGGCACGCGGAAGAACTAATTCTTGCGGGCAAGGTCAGCGTTAACGGCCGTAAAGTTACGGAACTGGGGACAAAAGTAAATCCGTATTCGGATGAGATCCGGGTTGAGGGTAAAAAAATCGCCAAGCGTGAGAATAAGGTTTACCTGCTTCTAAATAAACCGGCCGGCTATGTAAGCACCGTACGGGATCCCCAAGGCCGGCGGACTGTCGTCGACCTGGTTAAAGGGATTAAGGAACGGGTCTACCCGGTTGGCCGGCTGGATTATGAAACCGAAGGCTTACTGCTTATGACCAATGATGGGGATTTCGCCTATGCGCTTACTCATCCGAAGCACCAGGTAGAAAAGACGTATCTGGCATTGGTAGTAGGGGTACCGCAATTTGACCAGATAAAGACCTTGCGGCGTGGGATCAGGCTAGCCGACGGTTTAACTGCTCCGGCCAAGGTCAACCGGGTATCGGTTATTGAGGGAAATGCCTTGCTGGAGATCAAAATTCATGAAGGAAGAAACCGGCAGGTACGACGGATGTGCGAGGCGATTGGCCATCCGGTTATGAAACTACACCGGACGGCGTTGGCTGGGCTGGGCCTCGAAGAAGTACCTCTCGGCGCTTACCGCCACCTGTCCGGGGAAGAGGTCGCTGAGCTCTTCCGGCTTGCAGGGCCTCAAACCGGACAGCGTCAGACGGGGCGTCCGCAAACGGGGCGTCCGCAAACGGGACGGGCTCAAACCGGGCGTCCGCAAACAGGGCGGGCTCAAACAGGGCGGACTCAAACTGTGAGTGCTCAAACCGGGCGGGCTCAAACCGGGCGGGCTCAAACCGCGAGTGCTCAAACCGGACGTCCGCAAACAGGCCGTCCTCAAACGGGACGCTCCCAAACCGTGCGCTCTTCCAAAGGGCGCTCCGAGCAAGGCGTTAGCGGCGGACGACGAGCGCCTGAGCAGGGTACAAAAAATTCACCTAAAAATTCACCTAACGGACGGAAAAAGTCGCAGCTACGCGAAAATCGATAAATTTATTTTTGGTAGTGCATGGGCCGGTTGGTACTGCGCGACCACTTGGTAATTTGTTGGGCGCCGTTGCCAGCCATCCGATTGGCAATAGCGTTGGCATGGTCGCTTTCTGCCTCGGCGATGAGGAGAATATTACCTTCGCGGACTTCGGCCTCATATTCGCGTGCTTCTTCAGCAGTGATGCCGAAATTTGCCAAATTGCCGCTTAAACCTTGATCCCGTTCCTGCAGTAAGGCGCGAGCGAAAGGCCCGGCGGCCATGATTTCTCCCAGATCGGGCAATTCAATTGGTCCGGATTGAACCAGGTAGCCATCGAAGATACCCATCATTTTCTCTGCGGGGAGACGGGTTAGTTCTTGGGCAAACTCAGTTTTGTAGTTACCGCTGGACAAAGTCCTGCTGAGGACAACGACGGAAACCCCGTTATTAGCCAAATCATCGACCCGGATCGCTTCAATGGTGTTCTTGGCCTGAGCCAGAGATTTATATACCCCGATGACAGTCCGGCGCATGTTACAACCCCTCCTGCTAAGGTGATTTTTCTTAGTATGTCCAATTTGGCGGGCAGTAAAAAGTATAACTGGCGGCAGGATTTCTTCTCTCTGTCAGCGAATCACTCAGTGATTAGATACAAGCAAATGGCCGCGGGGGTAATATAGTTGGTTAGAGTACGTAGCGATGATCAAATTGCAGACAGTAAGGTAAAAGTAAGGATCAGGCTGGATTATAAAGTGGAGACTAAACCCAGTAAGTTCTTTGGAAGTAAAAATATTGAAGGACTTGCGGAGGATTTGCGCGAACAAAAAGTGGCTCTGTTACGCAATGTTCCGATCCAGGGAATTCAAATCGAGGAAATTGACATGTCCTCGGAAGTATATGTGGTTAAAGATGACAATTCGGGAAATCTGGTAGCATATGCTCCGGTGCTAATTATTGTGAATGCTGATTCAATCGATGATTTAAGCAGGTTTATTGTAGTGGATGAATTCCGGAAGATTGAAATCCTCGAACCGGAGGAAGTGTACTATTCACGCCTTGATTTAGAACGATTTTTATTTAAAACTAGTCAGGAAATCAGACAATACAAGAGCGAGTGGGAACGTCGAGCCAGCCAACGCTGAGCTTGGGTAGCACCGTACGATAAACCCTCCGTGATGGGAGGGTTTTTGTTATTTACAAATGTGGTGAAACATGCGAATATCACGGACTGTAGTAAAAAAAATAAAAAATAAGCTACAAAAAAAAGCTAAAAGGTTTGCTAAAAGGCACCGCACCGGGTTGATAGTAACCGGGATAGCGTTGTTAATGATCTTTCTTCTCGGTTATTTTCCGCCGACGCGGATTACCGACCAGCGGGTGGTTAACTTCCTGAGTAACCGCAAACCACCGCCCTTTTTACATTTTCCCAAGGGAGCAAAGGTTGACGTTCCGCATACCAAACAGTTTAAGCAGCAAAAACTAACCCAACTGCGGTTTAAAGGCGCTGAGTTGGTTCACGACTTTCTAGGCGAGTTGGGCATTAAGACCGTCGCTCCGTTGCCGCCGGATCCGCGCGCACCGAAAGGCTGGAAAAAAGTTGGCCTTGATTTTAATACGGTGGGGGATACCTTGGTTGAATTTTGGGGTGTTTCCATTATTTCATATCAAGGGCAGACGTTGGTCGTCGGTGAGGTCTCGCATAACGGGAGCGGGACGACGCAGACCGAGCCGATTGACATGAACGATATGGTTCTCCGCTGGCAGAAGGACATCGAGGCTTCTTCTGCTAAATACAAACTCGATCCGGCGATAATTGCGGCCTTGATCGAGCAGGAGTCCGGTGGTGATCCGGACGCAATCAGCCCTGTTGGAGCAATTGGCTTAATGCAGCTAATGCCGTCTACCGCCCGTTCCTTGGGGGTAAATCCGTACGACCCTGCCCAAAATATAGATGGAGGGGCGCACTACATCGAAATTCAATTAAACCGGTTTGGCAATCTGGAAGCTGCGCTGGCCGCGTATAACGCCGGCCCAGGTAAGGTTGAGGACGGGACTTGGGCGACGATGCCTGAGACGATGAACTATGTGACGAACGTCCCTCGATTAGTGACAAAATACGAGCAACTTTGGCAAAAGGCCAAAAAGGTCCAGGCAAATAAACACTAAGCTGGATCAATATTAGAACGTAGTTCCGGGGTGAATTTGTGTACGACGTAATTGTGATCGGGGGCGGAGCAGCGGGAATGATGGCCGCTGGCCAGGCTGCGCTGGCAGGGGCTAAGACTCTGCTCCTGGAAAAGAATAGCCAATTGGGCAAAAAAGTTGCCATTTCCGGCAAAGGACGTTGTAATATTACCAATGCCGCAGATTTAGAGACAATTATCCAACGTTTTCCGGGAAACGGAAATTTCCTTTATGGACCGCTGTATACTTTTACGAATCAGGACTTGAGGGATTTTCTGGCCACCCGCGGGGTGGATACCAAGGTTGAGCGGGGACAACGCGTTTTCCCTGTCTCCGATGATGCGCATCAGATTGTCGAGGCATTTCGGGTGTTTTTGCGGGATGCCGGTGCCGAAATTAAAGCAGGTACACCTGTTGACGCTGTGTTGACCGGAAACAAGCAAATTGTCGGGGTCAGGCTGGTTAACGGTGATGTGTTTAAAACCCAAACCGTGATCATTGCTACCGGTGGACTATCTTACCCCGGTACAGGTTCAACCGGGGACGGCTTGCGCTGGGCAAAAATGCTCGGCCATACTGTGGTAGAACCGAGGCCTTCGCTGGTACCGTTGGTGACGGCGGAACCCTGGATCAAAGAGCTTCAGGGCTTAACATTGCGCAATGTTCAAGTGAGCGCGTGGCGGGGAAACAAGGAATTAGACAGCCAATTCGGGGAAATGATTTTTACCCATTTTGGGGTAAGCGGCCCGATTATTCTTTCGCTTAGCCGGACAGTGGTCGACGAATTGGCCCGATCCGGGAGAAATTCCGTACGCGTCACTGTAGACTTGAAGCCGGCGTTAAGCAGCGAGCAGCTTGACGCCAGGTTGCAGCGGGACTTTTCCGCAAAGACACGCAAACAGTTTAAGAATGCGTTAGACGAATTACTACCGAAAAGTTTAATCCCGGTCATCGTCCGCTTGTCCAAGATCCCGCCTGAGAAGTGGGTTCACCAAATAACGCGTGACGAGAGGTACAGCTTAGGCAACTTGTTAAAGAGCCTGCCGCTTACAGTGACACGGACGCTGCCGATTGCCGCGGCTATTGTAACCGCCGGGGGTGTAGCGGTTAAGGAAATCAAACCGAAAACGATGGAATCGAAGCTGATCAAGGGACTGTATTTTGCCGGCGAAGTGATTGACGTCGATGCTTATACCGGCGGCTATAACCTACAGGCTGCATTTTCCACCGGCTATGTAGCGGGGAAGGCTGCAGCAAGTTCTAGCCGTAGTTGAACAAGCATATCCTTGTCTCAGAGGTTTGTAAAATTGGGGTTGCCAATTTTACTTCTTCCCTGGACAAGGAGTGGTTTGTAAATGGCCGGCTTAGATAAAAATATCTTAAAATTTATGCGTAGACTGGAAAAGATTTTGGTTCGGCTAGCGGTATTCGGCTGCTTGACATTGATCGTCCTCCAACTGGCGCTGGTACGGGTCAAAGATCCAGTGGAATTTTATCTTGCCTTTGCCCAGAAAATTGACTCCCCGCCGCTGCAACAAATTGACGTTAATTGGCAGCCTAACCTGGTGTTAATGGTTGAGGGAGCAGATACGGCTAACCTAAAGGTCTTACTGAATGACAAAGTAGCCGGTACTTTTACCGACGGACGCCTGGAGTTAAGCGTCAGTCCCGGTGACCGCCTGGCGCTAGACGCCAGACAATCCCCGGGGCAAGTTAAACTAAAGGTAGCCGGGGTAAGTGAAAATCTGAGC
>DATAMA010000026.1:0-2790 GCA_036260765.1 Desulfobacteria bacterium
CGGGATCAGGGGAGACGCGCCAGGCTCGCTGCGCGATTTAGGCGTTACTTATCGTCAGGTTGAGCTTGGGGTTGACGGTCAGCCTGATATAGCAGGAATTGTCGCAGCCATCAATGAGAAAACCCGTGTGGTCGCGATCCAACGTTCGAGAGGTTACGCCTGGCGGCAGTCGCTGGGCATAAAACGCCTTCAGGAGATCATCGCTGCGGTGAAAGCTGTAAAACCTGATGTTATTTGCTTTGTTGACAATTGCTATGGAGAATTGGTTGAAGCACAGGAACCGACAGAAATTGGGGCGGACCTAGTGGCGGGATCTTTGATCAAAAACCTGGGCGGTGGGATTGCCCCGATTGGCGGCTATGTCGCGGGGAGGAGAGCATATGTAGACCTTGCGGCCAACCGTTTGACCGCGCCGGGGATTGGCAGTGCGGTAGGTGCAACACTCGGGATTAACCGGTTGTTATTCCAAGGCCTGTATCTCGCACCGGTGGTCGTGCGTGAGGCCCTTGCGGGAGCGGTTTTTGCGGCTGCTTTCTTTAGCGAGTTGGGATTTGCCGTTAGTCCGCGCTTCGACGAACAGAGAACGGATTTAATCCAGGCGATCCGGCTGGGAAGTGCGGAGGGAATGGTCGCTTTTTGCCAAGGGTTGCAAAAAGCGTCACCTGTTGATTCCCATGTGGTTCCCGAACCTTCAGGAATGCCTGGCTATGGAGACCAGGTGGTCATGGCCGGTGGGACATTTGTCCAGGGAGCAACCAGTGAATTATCTGCTGACGGACCAATTCGCGACCCCTATGCCGTCTATTTACAAGGCGGGTTGTCTGTCGATTATGTCAAAATTGGGGTTATGCTGGCTGCTCAGAATTTGCTCGAAAAAGGTCTTTTACAATCCATGTAGCATTAACTACTTTACCTTGATACCAATCTGGTTTATTCTTATTATTGTATTGCAAAGGATGCTAGTTTTGGGTGAGAAATTAACGGTAAGCTTTGGCAGGGGGAAATATTTTTGAAAAACAACACTCTTGGGCGAAATTTTCTTGAAGTAGCCGAAATAGTTATAATTGCTTTTGCCTTATCTTGGGTATTGCGTACTTTTGTCGTAGAAGCAAGGGTAATTCCTTCCGGTTCAATGCTGCCTACAATCCAACTGCAAGACAGGGTAGTCGTGGATAAGATCTTTTTTAAGTGGTCAGGTATTCACCGGAAGGATATTATCGTTTTTCGTCCTCCAGCCCGGGCTAATTTTGCCGGGCAGGATTTTATTAAACGAGTCATCGGCTTACCTGGCGAGACCCTGGAAGTGAAAGACGGTCAGGTGTATATCAACAATAAACCGTTAACTGAAGGTTACATTGCTGAAAAACCTGATTACCACTATGGCCCTGTGATCATTCCGCAAAACGCATATCTTGTTTTTGGTGATAATCGTAACAATAGTGCCGACAGTCATGAATGGGGATTACTCCCGGCATCGAACATTGAAGGAAGAGCTTTATTCAGGTATTGGCCGCTAACTCGGTTTGGCGCATTGGCACGCTAAAAAAACAGGAGAGTTCCCCGCTTTAGGGAACTCTCCTGTGAGTTATCGATGTCTTATACCTGGTTTTTGATCTGATTAAATTTGCTTTTCGCGGATTGGACTGCTTGATCCTGGGCGCGTGGTACACTGTACCAGCCGCGTTGACTCATGGCATTGAACAGATCCTCATGGATTCGTTGTTCATCTTGCTGAATGCTCATCAGAGTTTGCCGTAAATTTGGGCAGTCTGTTTCGCTGACGAAGGTATTATAGGAAGACGTGGTTTGTTTTTCACTGGTAATTAAGTCGTTGATGATTTCTTGTTCACTCATTCTGGTTTGCGATTGTTGCATTGGCATGAAAACTGACCTCCTTGTTATTCGTGAGAATTAAGGTAGTTTAACAGCGTATCAAAGTGGCTGCGATGCTTATTGGAAATGCTGTTGCATAATTGACTTAATTGCGGATCGGTACATTGGCCGGCCGCATGTTCGTACTTGTGTACCAATAAAGCTTCATGATTCAGTTCATCTTCCAAGATACCCAAGTTTTTCGAGCTGAGTTTTTTGTCCCCACTAGGCATGTTCATTGACATTTTTCTCAAACCTCCTTGATTAAACTGAGACTCACTAAGAGCTAGTATTTTCGTGATGAACGGAAAATATTTATTAATCTTGGCAAGCTGGCCAATGTCTTGGGTGATAAAATGCGAGAACTGCGTGACATAGATTACTTACAAGAGTGTAATGGCTTGACAGAAGCGGTCTACCTGTTGGAACAAAGGCTTACCGCCGGTTGTACCGATAAAGGTACAGTGCTTCGTCTGCTTTTTTTATACTGGTTTTTTCTCACTGAGCCAGCCTACCTGACCAATAACCGGACGAACAGAGATTGGCGCAGCTGTTTTGCGAACTTAGTGAGAATTGCCGATGATAGGTTTTCCGGCGATAGTGACTACTATTGGGTGCTAGGCTACTTACTGTGCTTTTTTCCGGAAGAAGAGCAGTTACGAACTGAAGGGAAGGCGTTAATTGCCCGCGCCATTGAGCTTGCCCCTGACGACCCTTTGCCAAAACTGGCTTTGGATCAGGTAGACGGGAAGCATGACCCAATAAACTACCCTGCCGATAAGATTGACCGGTTGAGTGATTGGGGTCCCGTACTGGGTGATTATTTTCGCCAGATTTTTAGACGGGACGTTTTTGACCAGGCGTGAGTATAGTATTGTGGTAATAACGTAAAGACGACTAAAGGGAGAAGTGGACATG
>DATAMA010000178.1:0-9820 GCA_036260765.1 Desulfobacteria bacterium
CCGGGTGGAAGAGCTTGTCAATGCGGGGAAGATTATCCGGCCGGCATATAAAAGCGTCGCCGACAGTCGTGCTTATCTGCCGCTCGACCGGCGTTAAGCAAACTGAAGGGTTTAGTGGAAACAAGGTGAGCTTTACGCTGACCTTGTTTTTGCGTTAAAATAGGTGTTGTTTTAAAGTTTAAGGGAGCGAGTGTAGATGAGAATTACTGTAATTGGCGCCGGTGCGGTTGGAGGATATTTTGGCGGCAGGTTGGCGGAAGCGGGAGAAGATGTTACCTTTCTTGTCCGGGCGAACCGGGCGAAGCAATTGGCAAACACCGGGCTCGAAATCATTAGCCCTTGTGGGAACTACTTGCTCCCCAACCCCAAGGCCGTCGTCGATAGCCGAGCGATTAAAGCCTGTGATTTGGTTATTCTCGCGGTGAAGAATTACCACCTGGCCGGTACGCTCGCTCAACTTGAACCGCTGGTAGCCTCAGGTGCCAAGATCTTGCCTTTATTAAACGGGGTTGAACATTTTGACATTCTGGCTCAGAAGTTTGGTTCGGAAGCGGTCCTCGGCGGGCTGTGCAAAATAATTTCGACGTTAGATGGTGAGGGGAGAATTCACCACACCAATAACCTGCATAGAATAACCTTTGGGCCGATCCAGGCGTCGCAAACTGCTTTTTGCCATCAGGTTAAACAAACCCTGGACCGGGCAAAGGTGGAGATTGAGCTTAGTGAGGATATTTGGGCGGATATTTGGGGAAAATATGCTTTTATCACTGCGTATTCAGGGATTACAACTGCGAGCCGGTTAACGATAGACGCTGTGCTGCAGGTGGAAGCCTGTAAAGAGTTATACTTTCGGGCCCTACAGGAAATGTGGAATTTAGCTAAAGCATGCGGGACAATGCTGCCGGCTGACTATGTCGCCCAAAATGAAAAGTTTGCCCTGGCGTTTGAAAAAGGCTCTACGTCTTCAATGCATCAGGATTTTCGCAAAGGGTTACCCCTCGAGGTCGAAAGCCTGCAGGGCGCGGCAATACGGCGCGCGCTTAGGTTTAATGTCGATCTACCGACAGTTCGTACGCTTTATGGTCTGATTAAACCCTTTGAGCATGGCACAAACTAGTAAAAATTAGGCTTCGCGGCAGGTAACGCGGGGCCTTAATTATCTTGCAAGGCCTGAATGAAGCTTTAGTTTTGCGGTTTTTGGTAAATTAGGAGAGTAGTTATGAATATCAAATCCCTGGATTTTTCCGTACCCAAGGCTGTAACGACTTTCCTCAGCGGTTGGGGGATGGAGATCAGTGACCAGGAGTTTAGCAAGGTCAATAACTATGGCGGGAGAAGGAGCTTTGTCCGCCAGTTACAGGGCAGTGCCCTTTTTGTCTTTCTTTACCGGGAACAGAATCCGATTAAGCTAATCTTGAATAAAGAATTATTTCTTTATCATCATAATGGGGAACTGGCAAAAAAAATCGAGTGGTGGGCAACAAAACACCTTTTTGCGTCGCCTAATGATCTGTTGGGTTTAATTGGGCTGGAACTGTTAGACAAGCTTGCGAAGCAAATTGATTTAGCAGAATCGTCGATCGAAGCCTTAGAAGAACGAATTTTGGATAACCCGCAAAAGCCGCAACAAGTTGAAATCTTTCGGCTACATCGCAAGGCGATTTATCTCAAGAAACAGCTTAACCAGTATTTATCCCTGTTTGTCACCTGTAAGGAACAAACACAGGTGTGGGATGAGTTAATTGTCAGGGTTCAGGCGGAATTGGAAAACGCGCGCCAAGTCGTAGAATTGACAGAGAATTTACGGGAAGCCTATCAGGCTTCTGTCGATAATCGCTTAAACGATATCATGAAACTGTTAACGATTCTGGCAACGGTCTTGTTACCGATTAACCTGTTAACCAGCTTCTTCGGCATGAACTTTGAGCGGATGCCCTTGATTCACCGCGCGTATGGCCTAGACGTTTTTTACGCTGTCTCTGCGGCAATTCTGATCGGCTCATTTGTCTATTTTCGCCGCAGAAACTGGTTCTAGCATTTGATTTACCAAGAATATGGATTAACTTTATCAATGGGGTGCGGCATGGCCAGAGAAGATTGTTTTAAGGTAACTGAAGAATATGAACTGATGGAGTTTTTACAAGTCAAGCTGCCGGATAAAAGTCGCAACGGGATTAAGGCTCTCCTGAAACACGGTCAAATTTCCATTGACAATCAAGTGGTCAGCCAGTTTAATTATCCTTTGAAAATTGGGCAACAGGTAAAGGTAACTTGGACTAAACCGGCTGCTGAAAACTGTCGTGCCCAAAAGGTGAACATAATTTTTGAAGACCAACACTTAATTGTGGTTGACAAACAGGCCGGACTTTTATCCATAGCTACCGGCAGGGAACAAGAACAAACAGCCTACAGTATTTTAAGCGCGCACGTTAAACGGGAAAACCCCGATAATAAGATCTTTGTCGTCCACCGGCTTGATCGCGATACCTCCGGGGTAATGATGTTTGCCAAAAGCGAAAATGTCCAACAATTACTGCAAAGTGACTGGAAACGGGTGGTGGTGGAACGCAGCTATATCTGCGTCGTTGAAGGTCTGGTCCGTCAGGCCCAGGGTACGATAACCAGTTGGCTTAAAGAAAGCAAAACCTTGGTGATGTATTCTAGCCGCAACCCAGACAGCGGGCAAAAAGCCGTAACCCATTACCAGGTGCTGAAGCAGACTAAAAGCTATTCCCTTTTAGAGGTTAAACTTGAAACCGGGCGAAAGAATCAAATTCGGGTTCACATGCACGATTTAGGTCACAGCATCATCGGCGATAAAAAATATGGGGCAAAGACGAACCCCGTTAAACGGTTAGGGCTGCATGCTAAGGTACTCGCTTTTTACCATCCTATCACCGGGGAGAGGCTGCGTTATGAGTCCCCTGTACCGCAGGAGTTTTTACGCCTGTTTAAACAGTCTGCCAGATGATGAACTTTTTGGGAGGATTAGGGTGTCACAACAGTTAAAAACCAGCCAAGCCGGCGCAAAACAACCAATGTCGGCTGCTTTGCTGTGGACTATGGCCATAGCCTGCGGCATATCCGTGGCTAATTTATATTACAGTCAGCCTTTGCTGGCCGATATCGGACGGACTTTTGAAACAGGTGCGAATCAGGTGGGCGTGGTCTCAATGCTTACGCAGGTGGGCTATGCGCTGGGCATGCTGTTCTTTATCCCTTTAGGTGATATTCGCGAAAGGCGCCGGCTGATTGTTGGTTTATCCACTGCGGTAAGCCTGGCGTTGGTAGGCGTAGCCTTGGCGCAAAATATCGTCTGGTTAGCTCTCGCCAGTCTTGTCGTCGGGATAACAACCGTAGTGCCCCAAGTAATTGTTCCTTTTGCCGCTGACCTAGCGGTAGCCCAAGAGCGGGGTAAGGTAGTTGGTTCCGTGATGAGCGGGCTCTTGGTCGGGATCCTTTTGGCCCGCACTGTAAGCGGTTTCATTGGCAACTGGTTTGGTTGGCGGGCAATGTACTGGCTGGCAGCCATATTGATGCTGCTGCTGGCAATTTGTCTGCGGATGCTCTTGCCGAAAAACGAACCGAATATCGCCCTTCCTTATCGGGAACTAATGCAATCTGTGTGGACGGTGGCTAAGCAACAGCCGATGCTGTGGGAAGCTTCGCTGATGGGTGGTGCTTTGTTCGGGGCTTTCAGTGTTTTCTGGACGACGCTGGCCTTCTTTTTGGAATATCCGCCATATCATTTTGGCAGCAACATCGTCGGCCTGTTTGGTTTAGTCGGTGTGGTAGGCGCATCAGTAGCTCCCTTTTCCGGGCGGATGGCAGATCGGTGGGGAGCACGTTCGGTTGCCGGGATCGCTACCGTGATTACACTTATCGCCTATCTGGTCTTATGGTCGTCGGGCCAGCGGTTATGGGGCTTAGTCCTCGGCGTAATTCTTCTCGATGCGGGCATTCAGGGCGCGCAAATTTCCAACCAGGCCACTATTTTTAGTTTAGTCCCGGAAGCCAGTAACCGGATCAATACGGTATATATGGTGTCCTATTTTATTGGGGGGGCGCTGGGTTCCTCACTTGGGGCTGCCGCCTGGAGCGCTGGAAAGTGGAGCGGCGTGTGTATTCTCGGGATAGGGATGACTGTCCTTGCCTTAATTACCTGGCTGATGGGGCGAACAAGCCGTAGGCAAGCCTGGAGGACGGTATAAATTTTCAATTAATTACTAAGGAGCGTTTGGCCTTGATTTTGCTTCAGGCAAATAATTTAACCAAATCATTTGGCATCGATACGGTCTTTGATAAAGTGAGTTTTCAGATCGCGCCAGGGGATAAAATCGGCCTGGTCGGGCCGAACGGGGCGGGAAAAACAACGTTGCTCCGCTGTATCACCGGTGAAGAAGCGCCGGATTGTGGTACGGTAATCAGAGCAGACGGGTTAAAGGCAGGCTATCTGGAGCAGGTACTGGAATACCCTGCCGGTACTACCCTGTTTGAGATGGTAATGGCCGTATTTGCCGATTTGATTGAATTGAGAAACCAGCTTGCCAGACTGGAACAGGCCATGGGTGATCCCGAGCAGCCTGATTTGGCGAAGCTGATGGATAATTATGCCCGGTTGACAGAACAGTATGAACGGGCTGAGGGGTTCAGCTGTGAGAGCAAGGTTAGGAAGGTTGCTGCGGGACTTGGTTTTTCCGAAGCGGATTTGGGCAGGGAATTGCGCAGTTTCAGTGGGGGAGAAAGGACTCGTGCCGGGTTAGTCCGCCTGTTGGTGAGAGAACCGGATTTATTATTTTTAGACGAACCGACTAATCACCTGGATTTAACCTCTGTCGAGTGGTTGGAAGGATATCTGCACGCTTACCAAGGTGCGGTCCTGCTGATTTCACACGACCGCTATTTTCTCGATGCGGTTACCGTCCGGACTTTGGAGCTGGAACACCATCATCTAACAGACTATCCGGGAAACTACAGCCGTTACCTTAAGCTCAAGCGGGAACGGGAAGCGGCCTTGGCAGAGGCCTATCGTCAGCAACAAAAAATGATCAAGGCTACTGAGGAATATATTAACAAGTACCGCGCAGGGATCAAGTCTAAACAGGCCAGAGGCCGCCAATCACAGCTGGATCGGCTGGAAAGAATCGCTGCACCTGAAACAAGTGCTACTATTCACTTGGGCTCGGACCTGCACAAGGTTGACTCGAGCGGCAACATGGTATTGGAAGGAACCGACCTTGACCTAAATAGAGATGGAAAGGTTTTGCTCGCCGGGGTCAATATTAAGCTGATGCAAGGGGAAAAGGTGGCGATCATCGGCGAAAATGGCGTGGGCAAGTCCTCCTTGCTCAAAGTGATCACCGGGCAATTTCTGCCGCAGGCCGGGGCGGTGCGCTTAGGCTCGCGGGTGATGCTTGGTTATTTCGACCAGGAGCACGCGGGGCTGAACAAGAATAACAGCGTTTTGGCTGAATTAGTATATGATTTGGGACTGCGGGAAGAAGAGGCCAGAAATTATCTTGGCGCGCTCCTGTTCAGGGGTGACGATGTCCTAAAGACGGTCAGCGATTTAAGCGGTGGGGAAAAAGGCCGTCTGTCTTTTCTGAAGGTAATCCTGAAACAGCCAAACTTCTTGATCCTTGACGAGCCGACAAACCACCTCGATATTCCGTCCAAACAAATTATTGAAGGTTTTTTACAAGAGTTCCAAGGCACGGTTCTGATGGTATCGCATGATCGGTATTTTTTGGATCAAATTGTCGACCGGACGTTGGAATTAGCGAATGGACACCTAACCGAATACCTCGGCAATTATTCTTACTATAAAGAAAAGAAAGCCCAACTGAATAAAGCACAGGAACAACCGGAAACCCAGACTCGAGTTAAGCATAATCACCCGCAAACCAATGGTACGCCAAAGATTAATAAGGCTAAAATCAGAGCACAAATTAGTCAGCTGGAAACCGATATAGAGAAAATGGAGGAGCAGTTGGCCGATTTATCGGAGCGATTAGCCGACAGCTCTACCTATCATGATGAAGAGAAGGCCAAGACCATGGTTAACGAGTATAAACTTCTGGAGGAGAAAATCCCGCAGGCTTATACCGCCTGGGAGGAGTTGGCCAAAAAGCTGGAGGGCTAGTACCTGGGGAAAAAATAATCCCGGCAAATGCCGGGAATTGTCAAGACTCAGGTTACCGGAAACTTTTCGTGTAGTTTGCCGGTGTACGTTGTAACAACGCAGTGTGTTTTCTTAGCGTATAACTTTTGGCAGGTTTGAAGTAATGCAAAAAAAGGTCGCCATCTATGTGTAACCAGTTAGCAGTAAATTTCTTGCCGTGTAGCAGTACATTCTTCGCGGTGACAATACCATCGTCTTGTGAGGACAATTCCATTTTACAAAAAGGGCAAATACTTTTATTACCATAGATTGTAAGATAACACTGTTCCCCGAAGACTAAGTTAAACTTCATTGCAGCTTTGTTCGCAGCAACTACGGTGTGGTTTCTGGTGATCAGATAAGCAGGATAGGGAAGAGCTTCAATGATTTTTCCCATCGCAGTCGTGTTAGGCGATTTTGGGGATTTCGACTGTGTGATTACTCGAGCTTTTTTAAATTCATAAGCATTTAAGCACTGAATAAGACGTTCTCTATCATGTTCTAAGATATCAACAAACTCCACGCCATAATAATAATCTGGATCTAATTTCTTTTTCCAGCGTATCATACCTTGAAGGCTGAAATATTCGCCTTCAATCTGGAAAGAAAACCCTAAGATATAACTAACTGTAAACGGTAGGTCGACGGGAGTTTTTAATCTGGCACCTCCGCCACTCAAATTTATGATTAAACAGTTTAAGTATTTTCCTGTGATAACCTTTGTGTCGTTAACTTGTAAAAGCTTAGCCCGGCATGAGAGCTGTTCGATCAATACTACTCTAAAATATCTACGATTCTGTTCTATATATTCCATGAATCCTGGAATACCTCCCCTTGAACTATATATCACTGTATAACAATTCCAATAATATAGGGCTGGGTTGGTAAGCAGCCAAATAAAAAGAACCTATACCGAATTAGCTAATTGGATCGGAAAGGTTCACGTTTGTTCGGTAACTTGGCAATCATAGTAGTATCCTACTTTAGACCCAAAGCTTTGCGTCATACTCTTTCGAGTATTTTGCCTTTTTCGATATTATTATTTTATTTTTATTTATATAGGTTTTAATTATTCGACACCGTTAATTGTATTTTATGACACATTGTCGTATATTTCAACACAATTTGAGCTCAGCGTCTAAAGAAATAAAGCATAGCAAAACGTTTGTTAATCGGGTGATTGATAGACTCACGCTCAATCTATACCTTCTATTTCAAAAGAATCCGGATATATTTCTAGCAGAATAGGTGAAACAGAGGTTTATAGAGTCTGAAAAGTGAGGGTGAGGTACTATGAGCAGTCATCCGGATGAAAGAGTAAAACCGAAATGTTCTTACTCTGAATGTAAGAAACAGGCACTCTTTGGAATCAATTTAGATAAGCAAAGTTGCGAAGGACTCTATAGTTGCAAAGAACATTTGGAACTAATGATGCAGGCAGGAACGGTTTATCATGTGTGGTTGTTGAAGGATTAACTTCTGACGAAACAAGCATCTGCGTAATTGCAGATGCTTGTTTTTTGCCGTTTGCTACTTAAGCGCGATGTTTAACCGTTTCAGTTTTTTATACAGGGAGTTGCGTGAAATCCCCATTTCCCTGGCGACGCTGCTAATATTCCCATTATTGGCCATTAGGCGGTTCACAATTTCCCGGCGTTCGTTATTATCCAGCAGTTCTTTAATTTTAATTTTCTCGCTACTTATTGCTTTTAGGTCAGCGGTCGGTTTATTTTCCGGTAACACATGCCGAATGCGCGGGTCAATAATTTCTTCCGGCAGGTGTTCCGGACCAATATTCTTACCGTTAGCAACATTTATCATTCTTTCAACGACGTTTTGGAACTCTCGCACGTTACCGGGCCAGTCATATTGGTTTAGGTAAGAGATCAGCCGCGGATCGACAGTTGGCAGATCATTTCCGGTCTTTTGACAAAGTTCCTTCAGAAAAGTGTTAAACAATACGGGAATATCCTCTCGTCGTTCGCGTAAAGGGGGCAGGGATATATTAATTACATTTAGCCTAAAAAATAGGTCCTGGCGAAAATTGCCCTTGGCTACTTCCAATTGCAGATTTTTATTACTGGCGCAAATAATCCGGACATCGACGATGATCGTCTTGTCTCCGCCAATACGGGTAATGCGGTGGTCCTGCAGGACTCGAAGCAAGGTAACCTGGTGTTCCAAGGGCATATCACCGATTTCATCCAGGAAGAGGGTACCGCCTGCGGCTAACTCAAATTTACCCGGATGCCCACCCGGTTTTGCTCCGGTAAACGAACCGCCCTCGTAGCCAAACAGCTCGCTGCCGATTAAATCTCTGGGGATCGCACCGCAGTTAACAGCCAGAAAGGGGCCGTGACGCCGCGCACTAAGGTTATGAATACTTTGGGCAAAAACTTCTTTGCCTGTGCCGCTTTCTCCCTGAAGGAGCACGTTGCTGTTGTTCCCTGCGGCAATTGTGGCCAAGTCGATGGCCTTTTGCAGCTGCTGACTCCGCCCGACGATATCCTGAAAATGAAAAGATGCTTGGGCACCGCTAAAACGGTTGACGAGGTTTTTTACTTTGTTGATTGGGTTGAGAAAGATCGCACCACCCGTAACATCACCGTGGTCATCTTTAATCGGCTTACCGGAAGATAAACAGTGTGCGGAAAGATTTTGCGTATTTATAGTCAGT
This sequence comes from Desulfobacteria bacterium, assembly GCA_036260765.1. GTDB lineage: Bacteria > Bacillota > Desulfitobacteriia > Desulfitobacteriales > JAJXUE01 > DATAMA01. The sequence continues at coordinate 8,838 of DATAMA010000178.1, forward strand.
TCAGCATCTTTATAGGCTTTCCCTGTCATCAGCAAGTCATCGATTACCGTCGTTTTTTCCAGGTAATCGAAAATTGACCTACCGAGTATTTCCTGCTCAGTCATCGCCAAAATTTGTTCTGCTAATGGGTTTATTTGGCGAATTATACCTTCTCTGTCGATCACGATTATTCCGTCAGAAACAGTCAGAATAATGTTGTTTAGGCGGTTATTTAACAACATCAACTCTCTGTTTCGTTGCTGGATTTTTAGCTGGTTTCTAATCGCCTCGACAGCGGCAACCACCATGCCGAGCGTATGTTGGTGGGTTTTGCTGGATGGGCCGGACATTTGGAGAACACCCACAAGCTGGCCGCCGTTATCGTAGATTGGAGCTGCCGAACATGTCCAAAAATGAACCTTCTGGCAATAGTGCTCAGCACCGGAAACTTGAATTGGTTTGTCGATCGCTAGAGCAGTGCCAATACCATTTGTACCGACTTCTTCTTCTGCCCAACTGGCGCCTCGATTCAAATTCAATTGGGCAGCGTAGGCCATAGTATCGCTGTCACCGATAGCTTCCATAATGTAGCCACGTTCATCGGACAGCAAGACAATAAACCCAGAGCCTTCTACAAAATGATACAGATTGGACATAAATAGGCGGGCGATTTCAATGAGATTACTTTTCTTGATAACCAGTCTATTGAGTTGTTCCTCAGAAAGAATTAGATGACTTACTCCGCTGTACGGATCAACGCCGGCAGCACGGCAGCGCTGCCAGGACTGAGCGATTTCGGAACGTACAACCCTGTTGCGGATATATCCGTCGGTGATAAATCGTTTCCATGCCAGGTCAATGTTCTGGCTAACATAGTCTGCTTCCGACATATTTTTACCTTCTCGAACAATATACTGCCTTTCGAGAAAATTCTGTATTATTAGCTAAAATCCTGCTGCAGGTTGCCTTTTGTCATTTTATAGTAAACTCCCTGATCAACTGAT
>DATAMA010000045.1:0-1882 GCA_036260765.1 Desulfobacteria bacterium
GGGAGCCGAATTAAGCTCGCTGGACCTGACTTCTTTATGCCACCTCAAACTGGACTGTATGGCAGCTATAGAGGTTAGAAACGGTCAAGCCAAGGCTCTACGAATCGCTTATCTTCAGCCGCAAAATGGCAGCTTGGGCAACCAGGTAAGTGTGTTTAATCTGTCCGTGAACGAATTAATGGCTCATCCTTTCCGGGCGATTGTGGCCCTAATCGATAAACAAACGGCGACCAAATTGACGGTTACCGCTTCAGATGCGGAACAGGCCGTGCTGGTAGCGTTAGAGTTAGGCGATGATCCTTGGCCGGTTGCGGATTCCCTTGCGGAGTTGGCGGAATTGGCCAGAACCGCCGGAGCTAATATAATCACAAGCGTAACGCAAAAAAGGCCTCGGCCCGATCCAGCTACGTTTATTGGGGTGGGTAAGGCACGCGAACTGGCGATGTTAGCGCAGGAACAGGCTGTCAACTGCTTGATCTTTGATCAGGAGCTTTCACCGGCGCAGGTTCGTAATCTGGAACAACTTACCGGCTGTAAGGTTCTGGACCGGACGACTTTAATTCTTGATATATTTGCCGCGCGGGCGAGAACCAGGGAAGGAAAAATCCAAGTTGAACTGGCGCAGTTAAAGCACATGCTCCCCCGGTTAACCGGTTTTGGGGTTGCGCTGTCCCGGCTTGGCGGCGGTATCGGTACGAGAGGCCCAGGTGAGACAAAATTAGAAACAGACCGCCGTCATATTACCCGGCGAATCGGCGAGCTTGAACGAGAATTGGAAAAGGTTAAGCGACACCGCGCTTTACAACGCAGCGGCAGAAAAAGTGTTCCGTTGCCGCTGGTATCTTTAGTCGGTTATACGAACGCTGGCAAAAGCAGTTTACTAAACGCGCTGACGGATGCAGACGTTTTGGCTGAAGATAAGTTATTTGCCACCCTTGACCCAATTACCAGGCGGTTAAGCCTGCCGCCTAAGCGTGAAGTTTTGTTAACCGACACCGTTGGCTTTATCCGTAAGTTACCGCACCATTTGGTTGCAGCCTTTCGGGCGACGCTCGAAGAGGTGGTTCAGGCTGACCTGCTAATTCACGTCGTTGATGCCAGCTCCCCCGGGTTTATGGAGCAGATTCAGGCTGTTGATGAAGTCTTAGGTGAACTGGGTGTAAATGATAAACCGACGATCATCGCCTTTAATAAAATTGACAAAGTCGACAAGAACCTTAATTTATCCGGTATTGCCCGGGATTTCCCGCATTGGGTGGCGATATCGGCTGTGTCAGGAGTCGGGTTGTCCCAGCTTACGAGCCTGATCTCGTCTTTGCTTCCCGACAACACCTTTATTGATGCGATTGTACCGTTTGAACGCGGTGACTTGCTTTCTGCCCTGCACGCAGAAGGAGAGATAACGGAACTTGAATACCTGCCGCATGGCGTTAGGGTTAAGGCATTGACCGGGGCGCGTTTGGCAGCGGCGCTTAAACAGTATGCAATTAGCAATGTTAATTCGCACTAGGAATGGAGAAAAGGAAAATGCTTTACCCAAACTATGACATTAACCCGAATCTGTTGAGAACAGCAGAAAAAGTACAAGAAATGATTAAACCGCAGCTCGCAGCGTTGGCCACAGTTTCCGCCGTTAATCATGCCAAAGTACTTCAGGCGTTCCAGGCGGAACGGATTTCAGATTACCATTTTCACGGTACCACCGGTTATGGTTTGGGAGACGAAGGCAGAGATGCGCTTGAACGGGTAGCTGCCCGGATATTTAAAGCGGAAGCGGCCCTGGTACGCAGCCAGATTGTATCCGGTACGCACGCAATTGCCCTCTGCCTGTTTGGTGCACTACGTCCTGGTGACGAGTTATTGGCCGCAACCGGCGCTCCCT